>NZ_JBFAOY010000038.1:0-53718 GCF_040675505.1 Streptomyces sp. NPDC049597 | reverse complement strand
GGTTCGGCGCCGCTGGCGCCGAACCGGCCCTTCCGGCGTCCGGGCCCGACCTGAGCAGCGGCTCCGCGGGCGTTCACCGGAGCCGTACGGTCACGGCCTGGCTCGTTCGGCCGGGCACGAGTGGGACCAGCCCGCCCGGGTCGCCCCGCGCGGCTCGTTCGGCCTCCGTCGGACCGGCGTCCGGTCGCATCGACCGGTACATCCGGCGTGCGGGTGGGGGCAGTTGCGGGGGCCTCGGCGCGCAGTGCGGTGTCAGGGGACCGACTTGCCGGCTACCCGCCGGAAACCTCAGATCTCACGCAAATCTTCCGGTACGTCGTTGCTGACCTGCCAGGACGCTGCCAGGGTTTCGAGCGTTCCCCTCAACGCAGGTCACCGGAGGCTCCCTTGGCTGTCCGTCGTGCCGTTGTCGCTGCCGCGTCCGCGGCGGCGCTCGTCTTCCCCGTCCTGATGCCCACCAGCGCCACCGGTGCTCCCTCTGCCGTGCCGGCCGCCGGCGGCTCCGAGCCGCCACCTCCCGCGAAGCAGGCCGTCGCCACCGGCAGCGGCGGTGCGGTCTCCAGCGTCAATCCGTACGCCTCTCAGGCCGGGTTGAACGTCCTGCGGCACGGTGGCAACGCGGTCGACGCCGCGGTGGCCACCGCGGCGGCGCTCGGCGTGGTCGAGCCGTACTCGGCGGGCATCGGAGGCGGCGGCTACTTCGTCTCCTACGACGCCGCGACGGGGCAGGTGCGCACCATCGACGGCCGGGAGACCGCCCCGGCCCGGATGCGTGCGGACTCCTTCGTCGACCCCGCGACCGGAAAGCCCATTCCGTTCCCCGAGGCCGTCAACTCGGGGCTCTCCGTGGGAGTTCCGGGCACGCCCGCCACGTGGGAGAAGGCGCTGAAGGACTGGGGCACCGTCTCGCTGGCGTCCGCGCTGCGGCCGGCCACTCGTATCGCCGACGAAGGCTTCGTCGTGAACGAGGAGTTCCGTGCCCAGACGGCGATGAACGAGGCCCGCTTCCGGGACTTCACCTCCACCGCCGAGCTGTTCCTGCCCAACGGTGAACTCCCCGTGGTCGGCTCCCGCTTCCGCAACCCCGACCTCGCCCGGACCTACCGCGAACTCGCCCGCGAAGGCGTCGGCGCGCTGTACCACGGGGACATCGGCCGCGACGTGGTGCAGACCGTCAAGGAGCCGCCGGTGACCCCCGGCGCCGACCGCATCGTCCGCCCCGGGCTGATGGAGCGGGGCGACCTCGCCGACTACACGACCGTACGCCGCGATCCGACCCACACCACGTACCGGGGGCTGGACGTCTACTCCATGGCGCCGTCCTCATCCGGCGGGACCACCGTCGGCGAGGCGCTGAACATCCTCGAGAACTTCGACCTGTCGTCGGCCGACCGGGCCCAGGCCCTCCACCACTACGTGGAGGCCGCCCGGATCGCCTTCGCCGACCGCAACCGGTGGGTGGGCGACCCGGCCTTCTCGGACGTGCCCACCCAGGAGTTGCTGTCCAAGGAGTTCGCCAAGGACCGCGCGTGCCTCATCCGCCCCGACGCCGTGCTGACCAGCCCGCTGGCGCCGGCCGACCCGCGCAGCCCGGGCTCGGGCTGCACGCGGGGCACCGGCGCCGAGGAACCGTACGAGGGGCCCTCCACCACCCACCTGGTGACCGCGGACCGGTGGGGCAACGTCGTCTCGTACACCCTGACGATCGAGCAGACCGGCGGGTCGGCCATCACCGTGCCCGGCCGAGGCTTCCTGCTGAACAACGAGCTGACGGACTTCGACTTCACCCCCCTGGCAGAGGGCGTGCCGGACCCGAACCTGCCGGGGCCCGGCAAGCGCCCGCGCAGCAGCATGTCGCCGACGATCGTCCTGCACGACGGCAAGCCGATGCTCGCCGTCGGCTCACCCGGCGGGGCCACGATCATCACCACCGTGCTGCAGACCCTCGTCAACCGGGTCGACCTGGGCATGGCGCTGCCACAGGCGGTGGCCGCGCCGCGCGTCTCGCAGCGGAACCGGGCGGCGACCGAAGCCGAACCGGCCTTCCTCTCCTCGCCCGAGCGCGCGGCGCTGGAAAGCCTGGGGCACCGATTCGTCCTCGCCCCGAGCACCTTCACACCTTCTCCGGAGATCGGGGCGGTGGCGGCGCTGGAGTTCCTGCCCGACGGCAGCCTCCAGGCGGTGGCCGAGCCGACGCGCCGTGGTGGGGGCTCGGCGATGGTGCTGCACCAGAACGACTGAGGCCCGGGGACGGAGCACGGCCGTCGTGTCCGCGAGGCCCGTGGTGCGTGCGGTGCGTGTGGTGTCCATGGTGTCCGTCAAGCCCGCGACGCCGATGGATCTAGGCTGTCCCCCGACCACGCGGGCGGCATGCCCGCGTCAATCAAAGGGGAATCAGATATGCACGCACGCAGGATCCTCGGCGCGTCCGTCGTGTCCGCCGCACTGGTCGGGACCACGCTCATCGCCGGAAGCCCCGCGGTCGCACGGACGAACGCGACCGCGGCCGGTTGCACGGCACTGGCCCTCGAGACCGTGGTGATACGTGACCGGACGAGTGTCAACGGCACGGCCCTCGCCCAGCTCAACAAGGGGGAGACCGCGCCGTCGCCCTGCCAGATGTACTACGGCGGCTCGTACACCAAGTGCGGTATCACCAGCTCGCGTTGGGTCAAGGTCACCAAGCACGGCGTCACCGGTTACGTGGTCGGCACCTGTGTGAAGCAGCCCGCCTGATCCAGGCGGCCGACCGGCTGGGCGGGCCCCGGGCGCAGCGTCCGGGGCCCGCCCGGTCCTGGGCCTGCCGGGGAGGCGGCTGAGGGGAAGTCAGGGAGGATCCGGGCGGCCAGTTCGCGCAGGACGTCCTCGACCGGGCGGTCCCCTGGCCGGAGGTTGAACGAGACGTGCGCGACACCGAGGTCACCCATCTTCTTCAGGTGCTCGCGCAGGGCGTGGCGGCCGGTGCGCAGGCCGAGGCGGATCGCGGTGGCCGGCGTGTCGGGATCAGAGGTCAGGTCGAGCTGCATCGGCGTCAGATACGGCTTGGGGGCGTCGTCCGTGAGCGTGCGCCACTCCTTGGTCCTGAGCCGGAGCGCGCCGAGAGGGCGGGGATAGTTGAGGGAGGCGTCGGCGTTCTCGGCGATCCACTGCGAGGACTGCTGGGCGTGACCGGCGATGGCCGGCGGGATCGTGGCGCCGCCCGGCTTGGGCAGTACGTCGAGCCGCCGGTCGGCCCCCAGCCCGAGGGCGGGCAGCGCGAGCCCCTGTCCGTCGGGACGGGTCGCCCAGGCGGCACGCAGGATCTCGACGCTGGGCTCACGCGGGCGGGTCGAGGGAAGCCCCGCCCGCGTGAGGCATGTGCGGCCTGGCGTGGTGCGCCGGACCCGGTTGCGGGCGTCCGGGTGGGGCCGGTGTGAAGCGGGAACGGTCAGCCGAGGGCTGCGACGGCCGCGGTGGCGAAGGCGTGGTCCTGCGCGGGGGCGCCGCCGCCGACTCCGACGGCGCCGATGAGCGTGCCGTCGCGGTGGACGGGGATGCCGCCGGCGATGAACAACAGCGGGCGGTCCAGTGCCGTGGTCAGGCTGTGGAAGGGGCCGTCGGGCTTGACGAGATCGACGAGGTCGGCCGTGGGGGCGTTGAGCTGGAGCGCGGTGTAGGCCTTGCGCGTACTGGTCTCACCGGAGATCAGTACCGCGCGGTCGTCACGGCGGAAGGCCAGCGGATGGCCGCCCGCGTCCAGCACGGTGACGCTGACGGTGACGCCGGCCTCCTCGGCCGCGCGGCGGGCCGCGGTGAGCAGGACCTCGGCGTCCTGGGCGGTCAGCGGGGTCACGGCGGTGGCGGTGGCTGTGGTGCTCATGGTCGTTCCTTCTTCGCGGCGGTGGAGGTGGCGGTCAGCGCGCGGCGGGCGCGGGGGAAGAGGCTGCGATCGGCACAGCGGTCTGTGCCTGTGCGGCGCCGGTGCGCTTGTTGAGGTGCGCGGCCAGGAAGGCGAGCAGCAGGGCGGTGCCGGAGAGAAGGGCGCCGACCCAGTTCGGCGAGGTGTAGCCGAGGCCGCCGGCGATCACGATGCCGCCGAGCCAGGCGGCGAGCGCGTTGCCCAGGTTGAAGGCGCCGATGTTGGCGGCGGAGGCGAGCGTCGGAGCGGCCGAGGCCTGGTCGAGCACCCACTTCTGCAGCGGCGGGACGGTCGCGAACCCCAGGGCGCCGATCAGCGTCAGGGAGATCGCCGCGAGTGTCTTGTCGTGCGCGGTCGCGGTGAACACCAGCAGAGAGAGCGAGAGGGCACCCAGCGACGCGAACAGCATGGGCATCAGGGCGCGGTCGGCGAACTTTCCGCCCAGCAGGTTGCCCAGGAACATGCCGATGCCGAACAGGACGAGGAGCCAGGTGACGGCGGCCTCGGAGTAACCGGCCACCTCGGTCATCATCGGCGTGATGTACGTGATGGCCGCGAACACGCCGCCGTACCCGAGGACGGTCATCGCCATGGCGAGCCAGACCTGGACGTTCTTGAAGGCGGCGAACTCGGCGCGGACGTTGTCCGTCCCGGGCTTGCCCTGCTCGGGAACGAGCTTGGCGACGCCGAGGAGGCCGATGATGCCGAGGGCGGCGACGAGGGTGAAGGTGATGCGCCAGCCGAGGGCCTGGCCGATGTAGGTGCCGCCCGGGACGCCGACGATGTTGGCGACCGTCAGGCCCATGAACATCAGCGAGATGGCGGAGGCCTTCTTCTCGGGGGCGACGAGGTCGGCGGCGACCACCGATCCGATGCCGAAGAACGCGCCGTGGGCGAGGGAGGCGACGACCCGGCCGGTCAGCATGACGCCGAAGCTGGGCGCGAAGGCGGAGAGCGCGTTGCCCAGAATGAACAGTCCCATGAGGAACAAGAGCATCTTTTTGCGGGACACCTTGGTCCCGAGCACGGTCAGCAACGGGGCACCGAAGACGACACCGAGGGCGTAGCCGGTCACCAGCCAGCCGGCGGTGGGGATGGAGACACCGAAGTCGCCGGCGACCTGGGGCAGCACGCCCATGATCACGAATTCGGTGGTGCCGATCCCGAAGGCTCCGATGGCCAGGGCCAGCAGCGCGAGAGGCATGACGACGAACCTTCCAGAAATGGTTGCGCAGAGGTCTTACAGGCCACGACAATAGTTGCAGACGCGTGATGAATGCAAGCGCGGGCTATCTCTGGGAGTGGCTATTACTCTGTGTGAGTACGTCGTGTCGACAAAGGACCACCACCCCGTCGGCCCGTGCCGGTACCTGAGCCGACTCCGAAGCACCCGCTCGCGGGCCGGTGGTCGGGCCGTACGCCCCGTGGTCGTCGTGCCTCCCACCGCCGCACCCCTCGCCACCTACGCCTCGCCACCTGATCAGGAACAAACCGCGTACGCGGTGGTGTCCCGGCGGTCCCTTTGTGCGACGCTTTTCACCAGCCTGCGCCGAAGGGGGAGTCAGCGTGAGCAGTCCGGGCAACGAACCAGTTTGCGAGAGCACGCGTTTCGACCGCGCCGGTCAGGCCGAGGCTTTCGACGCCATCGGCAACCGCTACGACGAGGTCTTCCCGCACAAGGAGGGCCAGATCGAGGCCTCCGAGTGGCTCGCCCGATCCCTTCCCGCCGGATCCCGGGTGCTCGACGTGGGGTGCGGTACCGGGATCCCGACCTCGCGACGACTCGCTCAGGCGGGTTTCGAGGTCGTCGGCATCGACCTCTCCGCCGTCATGGTCGGTCTGGCCCGCCGGCACGTGCCCGCCGGGGTGTTCCATCAGGCGGACATCGCCGATCTGCGGCCCTCCGGGCCCCTCGATCTCGGCCGCTTCGACGCGGTCACCGCCTTCTTCTCCCTCCTCATGCTGCCACGCGCCGAGATACCGCTGGCCTTGCGGACGATCCGTCATCTGCTCGCCCCGGGGGGCCTGTTCCTGCTGTCGATGGTGGAGGCCGACCTCGACGACTTCGCGATCCCCTTCATCGGAAACATGATCCGGATCTCCGGTTACCCGCGTGCGGACCTGCACGAGGTGGTCGAAGGGGCGGGCTTCGACATCGCCGAGGAAGTCATCTACGCCTATACACCGGCGAGTTCGGACGTACCGCCCGAGGAGCAGATCTTCCTGCGCTGTCGCGCACGAAGCGAGTAGCTCGCCGTTTCGGTGGCACCACTCGGCTGACAGCGTTCCGTCCTTGCGGCGCTGCGTGTGCTCCGGTGAGCACGTGACCCACGCGGTGCCGAAGGCGAGGGCCCCGGGGTCGCCGCGGGTGGGATCCGTAACACTCGAGGGACGGTCTTTCTGCGTCGCCGGACTCGATCGGGCCCCTCAACTGGGGTGACCCGCGGTAGTCGCCACGGCAGCGGACTGTCAAGGAGCGTGACGCTCACAAATGTCTAACGAATCACAGACTTTTGGGCCCCTGTGATGCCAGAGTGACTCAAGAGGCCGGAGTTACCGACCAGTTGGACCAACTGTGCGACCGAAACGGGGGAGGGACGTGACGCGGTGAAGCGCTGCACCGAGCGCCGGAGAGACCGCCGGAAGGCAGACCCCTTACCGGAGTTGTCCCCAGTCACCCGCGTACGTGAATGCCCGAGCCACCCGAGCCCGCGGACGAGACCTCCGTCCCGGCTCCGGACCGTGCCCCCCGGCACGGCCCCGCCGTCCTGCCGGTGTTACGCCTGCGCGCCATCCGTCGACCTCCGCACGGCCTCGACGAGTACCTGTGATCCGACATGACGACTCCCCACCGCGCGCCTCGGGCGCGCTGGAGGAACCCCCCATGCACTTGTTCACGAACAACGCCCGTGCCTTCCGGCATCGGGCCGCCGCCCGCGCCGAGGAGTTCGGCCGCCTTGCGGACGGCCAGTCCCCCCAAGCGCTTTTCATCACCTGCTCCGACTCCCGGGTGATCCCCTCACTGATCACCGGAGCCCGCCCAGGCGAACTGTTCGAACTCCGCACGGCGGGCGGCATCATCCCCGAACACGACCCCGGTCGGCACTCGAGCGAGGCGGCCACCGTCGAGTACGCCGTCGAAGTGCTCGGGGTCACGGACATCGTCGTCTGTGGCCACTCCCACTGCGGTGCCGTCGGGGCCATGGCGCGCCGCGAAGACCTCTCCGCCGTCCCGGCGGTCCGCGGCTGGCTGGAGAGCGCGTCACCGCCGCCCCTCTTCACCGACCCCTCGTCCCCCGCTGACCCCGCCGTCGCCGAAGCCGTCCAGCACCATGTGGTGCGGCAGCTGCGGCGGTTGGGCGACTACCCGTGCGTCGTCCGCCGGGTCTCAGACGGGCGACTGCGGCTGCACGGCTGGTACTACGAGATAGACACCGGCTCCGTGCTCGTCCGCCGTCCGCACGACGACGCGTTCCTTCCGCTGTGAGTACCGCCGACACCCGCGAACGCGGGCACCGTCACCACGGGAACAGCAGTCGCGCGAACAGCGAACGTGGGCACAGCACGCGCGGGAGCGGCGAGCGCGGGAACCGGGGACGTCACCGGCGGGCGGCGCCACAGCGCGCGGAGCGACCCTCCGCCTCGACGCTGCGGGCCGACCTGACTGCCTCGGTCGTCGTCTTCCTGGTCGCCCTGCCGCTGTGCGTGGGCGTTGCCGTGGCCTCCGGAGTCCCGGCGGAACTCGGCCTGGTCACCGGCATCGTCGGCGGGCTGGTGACCGGACTGCTCCCCGGCAGCAGCCTCCAGGTCAGCGGACCTGCCGCGGGCCTGACCGTGCTTGTCCTCGAAGCCGTCACCGACTTCGGGCTCGGGGCCCTGGGCGTGTTCGTCCTCACCGCGGGCGTGCTCCAGCTGGTCATGGGAGCGCTGAGGCTGGGCCGCTGGTTCCGCGCCATCTCCATCGCCGTGGTGGAGGGAATGCTGGCGGGGATCGGCCTCGTACTGATCGCCGGCCAGTTCTACGCCATGGCCGACGCGAAGGCGCCCGGCTCGGGCCCGGCGAATCTCGCCGGCCTTCCCGAACTGGCCGTCCGTACGGCGGGCTCGCCCGCGGCGCTGACCGCGTTCGCTCTGGCAGTGGTGACCGTCGCGCTGATGGCCCTGTGGAAGCATCTGCCGCCCAAGGTCCGCATGGTCCCCGCACCGCTGGCCGCCGTGGCTCTGACCACCACTGTGGTGGCGTTGTTCCGGCTGCCCGTGAAGCGGGTGGACGTCCAGGGGCTGCTGGGCGCGATCCGGCCCCCGTCCCGCGACGACCTGGGCGACATCGCGGATGCCGGCGTGGTCGGCGCGATCGGCACGGTCGTCGCGATCACGCTCATCGCGTCGGCGGAGAGCCTGTTCAGCGCCGCCGCCGTCGACCGGCTCCACAGCGGACCCGGCACGCACTACGACAAGGAGCTGATGGCGCAGGGAGCGGGCAACGCCGTGTGCGGTGCTCTTGGGGCGCTGCCGATGACCGCGGTCATCGTGCGCAGCGCGGCCAATGTGCAGGCGGGCGCCCGGACCAAGGCGTCACGAGTGCTGCACGGCGTCTGGCTGCTGCTCTTCGCGGCGCTCCTGCCGACGGCGCTCGGCCTCATCCCAGTCGCCTCGCTCGCCGGCATCCTCGTCTTCTCCGGCTGGAAGCTCATCCCGTTGAAGGAGCTGGGGCCGCTGTGGCGCGAGCATCGCGGAGAGGCCCTGATCCTGGTGGTGACCGCGGTCGCCATCATCGCGACCAGCATGTTCGAGGGCGTGCTCGCCGGGTTGCTGCTCGCCGTCGCCAAGACGGCATGGGAGACGTCGCACGTCCACGTCCACGTGGACGACGGCGCCGACCGCAACGGGCCCGTGAGGGTGGTCGTCTCCGGCAACGCGACCTTCCTCAGGCTGCCCCGGATCCTCGACACCCTCGAGAAGCTGCCGAAGGACCGGCACATCGAGCTCGACCTGCTCGGCCTGCGGCACGTGGACCACGCGTGCAGTACGGCCCTCTCCAACTGGGCCGACCGGCACAACAAGGAGGAAGGAGCCACTCGGGTGCTGATGCCCGCGGCCTGACCGCTTCCTGCCCCCGGTCCGTACGGCCGCCGTTCACCGGGCGGTCGTACGGACCGGGGCCACGAGCCCGGGGTCGTACGGACCGGGGCCACGAGCCCGGGGCGTACGGAGCGGCCCGACCCCGCATGGAGACCTCGGTCTCAGCCTCCGGCATTCCGGGCGGTCACCCTCCGCCCGACACTTGCGAGCGGCACCCGGGACACCTCAACCCACTGTGTGGGCCGTTGTCACGGGAGTGTCTTCGCAGTGGCAGGGGCCGACGGCGGTGGAAGAAGTCTCGCAACGGACGCCGCGCGGCTGGGCGCCGTGTATGCGGATGCGGCTTTTTCCTGCGGCCTTGGCCTCGTACATGACCAGGTCGGCGTTGTGCAGGAGTTCCTCCGGTGTGATCCCCGGAGTGGCCACCGCGATGCCGATGGAAGCCGATACCACCGCATCGGTGCTGCCGATGCGGTACGGCTTCATCAGCGCCGACAAGATCCGCTCCGCTACTTCCCCGGCCCGGGAAGGGCACGCTCCTGCCCTGCCCTCCAGCAGCACGGCGAACTCGTCGCCGCCGAGGCGGGCGACCGTGTCCGCGGCCCGCACACATCCCTGGAGCCGGCGGGCAGCCTGGACGAGCAGGGCGTCGCCTGCCGCGTGACCCGCCGAGTCGTTGACGGCCTTGAAGCCGTCCAGGTCCAGGAAGAGCACCGCGGGCGGCGTGGCATCGGCGGTCCGCTTCCGCAGTGCGTGTTCGACTCTGTCGGCGAACAACGCGCGGTTGGGCAGGCCCGTCAACACGTCGTGGAACGCCAGGTGCTCGAGCTGTGCCTGCAATGCGACTCGCTCGGTGACATCGCGACTGTTGAAGATCAGCCCGTCCGCGTGGTGGCTGATCGTCGATTCGACGTGGCGCCATTGGCCATCCGCTGCCCGAACCCTGGACGACAGACAGCGGCCCGGACCGCGGGTGCCCGACTGGGCTTCCCGCCTCAGCGTCTCGACAGCCTGCATCAACGGCGCCACGTCGTCGGGGTGGCTGTACAGGGGCAGCCGGGCGCCCACGAGCTCCTCAGGCCGGTATCCGAAGACCTCACGGACGGCCGGACTGATGTAGAGCACGCGACCATCGAGACCGACGATGGTGATCACGTCGCTCGAGCCGTCGACCAGCGTGCGGTAATGCGCCTCCCGGGCCGCGGCCTCTCGAGTGAGCCGCAGGTGGTCGGCGTGAGCAACGCCCTGTCGGGCGCTGAGCCCCAGAAGCACAGAACTCCCCAGGGCGACCATCACCACATCGAGGTGGCCACCGGCGAGTACGTGCGCGGCCATGGCGAGAGCGCAGACGGCCACGGGCACGAAGGCCACGACCACCCCGGCGACAGGCATCTCGCGCCGGTCGGCTCCCATGACGCTGGCACCGCCGGGCAGCCAGGGCGCGAGGGTCACGAGGAACAATCCGGCCATGGCAAAGGTCGCCGCGACAGGAATCCCCGACCACGCGCCGGGAGAGGACATCAGAATGGGCAGCATGTCGCTCACGGTCAGGAGGACGAGGGCCACGGCCGCCAGAGTGACCGCCGCGCGCTCCCCGGGTCTCCGGCAGAAGCGCAAGGCGACCAGCAGCCCCAGAACGAGGATGTCGGACGCCACGCGGGTGAGATCCGTCAGCGATCCCGAAACGTCACCACCCTTGTCGACGCGGTGCGACAGAAGCACCCAGCTCAGCGTGAACAGCGAGCCCGCGGTCATCCAGCCGTCCAGGAGCCGACGTAACCAGATCAGGGTCGTGCCGCTGTCGGTGGCCGCCACGACCAGTCCGGCGACACCCGACCCCAGAGAGACGGCGAACCCGGCGAACGCCAGCAGTTCGACCACGGAGGGGAGAAGGCCGGCAAACCGTACCGGCGCCGTGGGAGGCTGACTGGCCAGAAGGTGGTGCAGGCCGCCTGCTGCCACCGAAACCGCCAGCAGCATCAGGCGCAGGCGCACCCTTCCCATGACGGTTCGGGCACGTGCGTACAGCGAGAGTGCGGCCACCCCGTGCGCGGCTGCCACCCCTACGCAGGCATCCAGCACCGCTGCCGCCGTGACGCATCCTCCCGCGGCCGCGACTGCCGCAGATCCCACGCCCAGCGCCTCGCGCATCCCTGCCTCGTGGAGCCGGCCGATGCGGGCGGTGCGGGCCGAACCGCCACGACCGGCTAATCCTGGCACCATGCGCATCTCCCGGAGTGACGTGGCTCAGGAGGGCAGACCCAACCCCCCTTGCAACACTCAAGTGCGATAAAAGGCTAGGACGGTCCTTCGCTCAACGAGCGTGCCGCCTGGGGGTTTTCACCTGAAATAACGACAGGGGCTGTGTGTCGCTGACACGGCGGGATCGAACTGGTAGGGGAAACGCTGTCGCTCCCGTCGGCCTGTGCGGGGAGAATCGTTCCTGGGTCAGGTGACGCTCAAGGAGGAGGCGCCCCGCTGTGCCGCCGGAGAGCCCTGTGGCGAACTGCTCACCTGTACACGGCGAGATTTCTCTTGTGCGTCGCGGGGGTGCACCGCCACTGCCGGGCGGGCCGCACCGTCGCGCGTAGTTCGGTCTCTCCCTCCGCCGCCGGAGGCGGCCCCGGGTGCGGCAGGCGACCTGTGACGCCCGGGCACCGTGCCGGATTCCTTCGTGGACGTACCGGTTGGTCCGACGCGGCCTCAGGTCCTCGACTCTTTCCCGGGCCTGTACCACGTAATTGATCACTGCTGCAAGCCCTCTCTTTCTGGGCGTGGCTGGTTATGATCGGCACCCCTACGTCCCAGCGAAGCCGGAGCGGGCGTTTCCCCGGTCCCCCCCCAGGACCACGTCTTGTCCGGCTGCTGGTCTGCCGCCCGCATTCCCCGCCCCCGAGGATTGATGTCTCCCATAGAACCCGACAGATCACGAGGCCGGTCGACGGCTCGTCGGCGGCGTACCGTGCGCCTGCGTACGCTGCTCGTCTGGCTGGCGGTCGTCCCCACCCTGGCGATGGGTGTCCAAGCCTTCATCAGCGCGGACCGGTTGCTGGACCGCGCTCATCACCTGCGCGCCGACGTGGCGGCCGGCGAGCGGATCGGCGTACCCCTGTACGCGCTCATGGTCGAGATGCAGGCCGAGCGGACGATGACTGCCGCGCTGTGGGCGGGCTCTTCGGTGTCCGATGAGGACCTGCGGAAGCGGCGTGCCGCCACGGACCGGGCAGCCGCCGAGTTCCGCCGGTCGTCCTCCACCGGCGGGGCGCGATCCGAGGAGGCGGACCGTCGGCTCCTTGAGGTGACGGAAGGCCTCGACGACCTGGATGCCTACCGCGAACGCGCCGACGTCCGCAGTGGCACCGCCGACAGCACGATCGCCTACTACACCGGCGTCATCAGCCAGATGGTGCGCTTCTACCAGGACGAGTTCAGCCACACGGAAGACGGCGGGCTCACTCAGGAAGGCCGCGTGGTCGTCGCCATGTTCTCGGCCTCCGAGATGCTGGCGCAGCAGGACACGATCCTCGCGCAGGCCGGGCCGTCCAGGCAGCTGAGCACCTCCAAGTTCGCCGACATCGTCAACGCCATCGGCGCCCACCGGTATCTGTACGACATGTGGGTCGTGCCGTATCTGCCTGCCGAGGACAACGAACTCTACGCACGGATGGCCCACTCGGAAGCGTGGCAGGCCAAGACCCGCATCGAGAACGAGATCGTGTCCGAGCACTCGGAGACCCGGTTCGGCGTGAAGCTGCCCCGTACGGTGGCCGGCTGGCCGGCCGCGCACGAGAAGTGGGCGCCGCAGTTGGAGACGCTGAACGCCGCCCGGGCGCGGGGGCTGCTCGCCCAGGCCGACGCCGAGGCGGCGGCGCTCGAGACGGAGGTCGCCTGGCTGATCACCGGAAGCGGCGCCGCGCTGCTGCTCGTCACAGTCGTCGTCGTGTTCACCACGCGCACAGTGCTGCGCCGCCTGCACCGTCTGCACCAACGCACGGTGACCATCGCCGAGGACATCCTGCCGGACGTCGTCGACCGCCTGCAGCGGGGCCAGCCCGTCGCATCCGACGCACTGCCCACGGTCCGTGGAGAGGGGGATGAAGTCGGACGTATCAGTGACGCGTTCGCCCGGGTCGTCGCCGTGTCCGTCGACGGGCACAGGACGCTGGCGGACGAGCGGCACGGCTTCGGCATGTTCGCCGCGGGCATCGCCTCACGTACCGGAAATCTGGTCAGCCGCCAGTTGAGCCTCACCGAGGACCTCCAGGACACCTTCGGCCACGACGAGGCGCTCCTCGCCCAGTTGATGCGAGCCGACCAGTTGACGGTGGGCATGCGGCGGCAGATCGAGAACCTGCTGATCCTGGCGGGTGGTGAGATCCCCGACCCGCACACGGAGCCCATGCGCGTCGCCGACCTGCTGCGCGAGGCCGCCGCGGAGGTCGAGGACTTCCGGCGGATCGAGCGGCAGGCCCTGGACGAGATCAGCGTGGAACCGCGCGTGATCAGCCAGATCAGCCACCTGCTGGCAGAACTGCTCGACAACGCCACCCGGTTCTCCCCGCCGCAGTCGAAGGTCGTCATCCGGGCGGAGCTGGTGGCTGACGGTCTGTCGGTCGAGATCGAGGACCGCGGTCCGCGAGTGACACCCGCGAGCTACGAGGAGATGAACGGCCGCCTCCACTCGGCCCCGCCGTACGCCGTGCTCGCGGAGAACGCACACCGGCTGGGTCTCTTCGTCGTCGGCCACCTCGCCGAGCAACTCGGGGCGAGGGTGACGCTGCGCAGGTCGGTGTACGGAGGGACGTCGGCCGTAGTGATCATTCCCAAGAAGCTGCTCGTGGCGACCGAGCGGGAACAGCCGCGCAAGCCGGTCCGGGCCGTCCCGCCTCAGCCCGTCCCGGCCACGCCGCAGTTCGCCCCGGGTCGCATCGAGGAACGCAAGCCCGAGCTGGTCCTGCATTCGCGTTCCGGTCTGCCGAGCCGGCGGGCGCACGAGCGGTCGCGGTCGGGCACGCTCCCGGTTCGGCCCGTGGCGCCGGACGGCGACGCGCGGCCCGCCCTGCCCGAGCGTGTCCCGCAGACCCACATCGCCGAGCAGCTGCGCGAGCCGCGCGCACCGGAACCCGTGGCCGGCCGGAACGCGGCGACACCCGACGAGGTGGCCGACGCCTGGGCGGACTACGAACACGGAACCCAGTCAGCAGAAGAAGAGCTCCGACAGGATCAGCCATGACGACGACATCCAACGACATGATCTACAGCATCCTGGACAACAATCTGAGCAGGATCGCCGGTGTCCAGGGAGCCGTACTGCTCTCCAACGACGGGATCAAGCTCAGCGCCTACCTGCTGGAACGGCCGCAGGCGGAGCGCATAGCCGCGGCATCCTCCGGTATCGCGGCCACGATGAAGGCGATATCCAGGGAGGTCGACGGTGGCCGGGTGATCCGCCAGCTGGTCGAGATGGACGACAGGTACCTCTGCATCGTCGGGTGCGGCGAGGGCAGTACGCTCATCGTCGTCACCTCCCGCAAGGCACGGCTCGGGGAGCTGGGCGGCGAGGCGGTGCGGACCGCGCAGGCGCTCGGCGAGTGGCTGGGCACACCTGAGCGCACCCAGGCGCCCACGTCGTAATGCCGGACGACCCGCAGCCCAAATGCCGCCGCCGGACGCGGCTGTACGCACTGACCGACGGCCGTACAGCCGCCCCGCACACCGTCCTGACCATGGACACCACGATCACGGCGGCGGTGGCCGCGGACGCCCGCGGTGGCCTGCCCACCGAGTGGCAGGCCATCCTCTCCATGTGTCCGGCTCCGGACGGGCGCGCGGTCGCCGAGATCGCGGCCCGGATGCACATGCGCCTCACTCCGATGACGGTCCTTCTCGGCGAACTCGCGGACCGCGGCCTGATCCACCACCGGCCGCCGCTGGAGGAGGCCGAGACCACCAATGTCCACCTGCTCATGAGAATCAGGGACAGCCTTGCCCGAATATGACTCCCCTGCCCGGGAAGCGGCCCCCGTCAAGATCCTGATCGCGGGGGGATTCGGCGTCGGCAAGACGACGCTGGTCGAGACAGTCTCCGAGATCGAGCCGTTGCGTACGGAGGAGCGGCTGACGGCCGCCGGGGTCGGCGTGGACGACCTCGAGGGAATCGAGTCCAAGGCCGTGACCACCGTCGCGATGGACTTCGGCCGTATCACCCTCACCGACGCCGGGGTCGTCCTCTATCTGTTCGGTACGCCGGGCCAGGAGCGCTTCTGGTTCATGTGGGACGACCTGCTGAACGGGGCGCTGGGAGCGATCGTGCTGGTCGACACCCGGCGCCTGGACCGCAGCTTCCCCGCCGTCGACTTCTTCGAGAACCGCGGGCTTCCGTTCGTGGTCGGCGCGAACTGCTTCAACGGCGAGCAGCTGTACACCGCGGAGGAGATCGGGGCGGCGCTGCATCTGCGTGACCCGAACACGCCGATCCTCATGCTCGACGCCCGGTCCCGTCACGACGCCCGTGACGCCCTGCTCTCGCTCCTCGACCTGCTCATCGTCAAGGCGAAGACGTCCGTGTCCGTCTGAGGGAAGGAGGGAGCGAGCCGGCGGCGTGCATCGGCGCGGGCGCGTCGGCGCCGACACGTGACCGTCGCGGCGAGGCCGGCGGTGTTCGGCAGCACCGCTGCGGAGGAGCCTGCGGCGCGCCTCTGCCGGTGGCGGGACGATGTGAGCAGGATCGGCCGCATGCGGACACACGAGCAGGGAAGCGATCCGGACGGGGGACACGACGCCCACTACGGGGGGCGCGTGTTCCGGCCGGACCAGGAAGGCGAGGGGGAACGGATCGACCTCGGGGCCCTCACCTATGACGAGGTGACACTGGCCCACCTCATGCGCCTGGGTGTGGGGCTGGAGCCGGGGTGGCGGTGCCTCGACATCGGCGCGGGCACCGGCTCGGTGGCGCGGCTCCTGCTGGACGAGGCCGGCGTGGACGAAGTCGTGGCCGTCGACCGCGACACCAGGTTCCTGGCCGCTCACCCCCTGCCCGGGCTCACGGCCGTCGAGGCGGATGTCACCACCTGCGACCTGCCACTCGGCAGCTTCCACCTGGTGCACGCACGGTTCGTCCTCATGCACCTGCCCGACCCCGAACGGATGATCGCCAGACTCGCCTCCCTCGTCGCGCCAGGTGGAGTTCTGGTCCTGGGCGACGCCATCGACCTGACCTCAGCCCTCGCGCCCCCGACTCCCTACACCCGGGTGATGCAGGCGATGTGGCAGGGGCTCAAGGCGTCCATCGGCACGGACGTCTCCTGGGTCTGCGGCTATCCGCAGTTGCTGCGGGCCGCCGGCCTCCAGTCCGTGGGCGCCGAAGTGCATGTGCCCGCTCTGACCCCGGGCAGTGCCATCAGCCGCTTCTGGGCGGACACGTGGAACCGCGCTCGCGGGGCGATCACAGCGACCGGCATGGTGGACGACGCCGCGGTGGACGAGGCGATCCGCTATCTCGCGTCTCCCGACTGCGCGGACGTCTCCGCCGGGTTGATCACGACCTGGGGCCGCCGGCCGCGGACGGCGGAGGAACAGGCGGAGGGCGACGGCGAAAGGTGACCAACGGCGTCACGGCCGTCCGCAGACGCCCCGGTGCCGTGTCGCCGGGGCGCTCGGCCACAACGACGGCCCGCCGCGAAGGGTCAGCTCTCGTCTGATGCCAGTGCGTTCACCGCGGCGGCGAAGACGCGTGGCAGACGTTCGGCCGCGGGCACGATGAGCGGTGCCAGCGCCGACATCTGCCGGGCGCGCAACAGGAGTTCCGTCAGCAGCCGGTGGCGGCGGGTCGCCCGGTTCCAGTCGCTCTCGTAGCGGCCCGGTGTGCCGCGGCGCAGATTGCCGACCAGGGCTTCGGCACCGGCGAGGGCCAGGGAGATCCCTTCACCGGTCAGCGCGTCGATGTATCCGGCGGCGTCTCCTACGAGGAGGACCCGTCCGTGGGACCGGGTGCGTGCCTTCTGGCGCAGTGGTCCCGCGCCCCGTACCGCGGTGACGGCCGCCGCTGGGGGGAGGCGTTCGGCAAGGGCGGGAAAGCCCTCCAGTTGGGCGTCGAAGGGCGCCCGTCGGGCGGTGAGCAGGGCGACGCCGACGAGATCCGGGCCGAGCGGGGTGACGTACGCCTCCCCGTACCGGCCCCAGTGCACCTCGACGTGGGAGGACCACGGCGGCACGGCGAAGTGACGGCGCAGCCCGTATCTGGCCGCCCCCGGGGAAGGGGCCTCCAGGCCCAGGGAGCGGCGCAGCGGCGAGTGCAGGCCGTCCGCGGCGACCAGCCACCTGGCACGCAGACCGGCATCGGGCACCAGCACGCCGGTGGCGTCCTGCCGCACCGCCTCGACTCGCAGGGGAACCACGGGAACGCCTGCCTCGCGCACTGCGCGGTGCAGGACGCTGTGCAGGCTGGTGCGGCGCACACCGAGCCCGTGGCCGTACCGGAACGGAGCCTGTGCTCTTCGTGAGCCCTGGACGTAGCGGATGCCCTTGATCGGGTGACCGGGGACGTGGAGGCCGAGCGCGGCAAGGGACCGCACGGCGCCGGGCATCAGGCCCTCGCCGCATGCCTTGTCGACCGGTGAGCGGCGCGGCTCGGCCACGACGGTGTCGAGACCGGCGCGTGCCGCGTGCAGGGCGGTCGCGAGACCGGCCGGGCCCCCGCCGACGACGATCAGGTCGTGACGGTCGCTCACGCCGCGACTGCCCGGCCGCTGAGGGCGGCGTTCTCACAGCGGATGCGGACCGTGAGCAGCACGGCGTTGGCCACCGTGAACACCAGCGCACTCAGCCAGGCCGAGTGCACCAGGGGCAGTGCGGTGATCTCCACGACGACGGCGACGTAGTTCGGGTGGCGCAGGAGCCGGTACGGGCCGGCGTCGACCAGACGCGCCCCGGGAACGACGATGACACGGGTGTTCCAGTACCGCCCGAGCGTCGTGATGCACCACCAGCGCAGCGCCTGGGCCAGGAGGACCAGCGTCAGCATGGGCCATCCCAGGGCGGGCAGGAACGGGCGGTGGGCGAGCCATGGCTCCAGCAGACAGCAGACCAGCAGGCCGGTGTGCAGGACGACCATGACCGGGTAGTGGCCGCGGCCGTACTCCACGCCGGAACGGGCCAGCGTCCAGGCCGCGTTGCGCCGGGCCACGGCGAGTTCGACGACGCGTTCGGCGGCGACGGCGAGGACGAGAAGCGTGTACCAGGACATGGGGACCACTCACCAGCGCAGCAGGACGAGTTCGGAGCAGAACCCGGGGCCCATCGCCAGGACCAGGCCCCACGTACCGGGCTCGGGCCGATGGGACTCGCGGGTGTTCTGCAGGATGTGCAGGACGGAGACCGACGACATGTTCCCCACCGTCGCGAGCGAGTGCCATGCGGTGTCCAGGGCGCCGTCGGGCAGGCCGAGGACGTCGGCCACGGCGGAAAGCACCTTGGGGCCTCCGGGATGGCACACCCAGGTCCCGATGTCGTCCACGGTCAGGCCGTTGTGGGCCAGGAAGGCACGCAGATCGGCACCGAAGTGGCGGCGTACCATCCCGGGAACACCGGCATCGATCACGACGCGGAAGCCGCTGGCGCCGATGTTCCACCCGAGGAGCTGTTCGGTCTCGGGGTACAGATGACTGCGCGTGGCGACCACCGTCGGCCCAGCGCCGTCCCGGCCGCGGGCGCCGAGGCCCTGTGCGACGACGGCGGCCGCGCCGTCGCCGAACAGGGCACCGGCGACGAGGTTCGCGGGGGAGTCGTCCCGCTGCTGGAGCGTCAGCGAGCACAGTTCGACGGTGAGCAGCACGGCGGTGTCCTCCGGATGACCGCGCAGGTAGTCGTGCAGCCGGGCGAGGCCGGCGGCGCCTGCCACGCAGCCCAGGCCGAACACCGGGACTCTCTTGACGTCGGGCCGCAGTCCCACGCGTCCGGCCAGCCGGGCGTCGAGCGAGGGAGCGGCGATGCCGGTGATGGAGGTGCACACCAGCAGATCGACGTCGCGCGGCGCGAGCCCCGCCTCCTCGAGCGCGCCGGTGAGGGCCTGCTCGCCCAGATCGAGTCCGGCCGCCATCCAGGCGTCGTTGGACTTGCCGAAGTCGCCGAGGCCGGCGTACCGCTCGATCGGCAGGGCGAGGTGCCGTGTCCGCACTCCGGCGGACGCGTGCAGACGGCGCAGCAGGGCTCGCTCGGCGCCGGGCGCGAGGCAGAGGTCGCCGATCAGCTCGGCGAGGTCGTCCTGGCTGTAGCGGTGCGGCGGCAGCGCGGTGCGGACGGCGAGGATCGTGGTGGCCGCACCGGGGGCGGTCGCACCGTCCGGCAGGGTGGTCGGTGAGGGGGCATCGTCGACGATCACAGGGACACGCATGTCGGTCATGCCTTCTCGTTTCGGGTGCCCGATTATCTTGCATTCGTGTCTCTACACCCCGCCGAGACCCTTCCTCGTACGACACACCGGCTCCCCCCGTTGTTGCGCGCCTGCCACCCGGAGCCGGCGCTGGCCGTGACGGCGTTCGCGACCGCGCTGGCCGCGGCGGCCGGGCGCGGGCCGGCGGGTACGGCGGCGGTGGCCGCGGCCGTGCTGGCCGGTCAGCTCTCGATCGGCTGGTGCAACGACGCGGTCGACGCGCACCGCGACAGGCGCTGCGGGCGCCGCGACAAGCCACTGGCCACCCGGGAACTGTCGCAGCGCACGGTCGCCGTGGCGGCCGGCACGGCCCTGGCGCTGTGCGTGCCGCTGTCGCTGCTGAGCGGCGCCGCGGCGGGAGCTGCGCATCTGGGCATGGTGGCCACCGGCTGGGCCTACAACCTGTGGCTGAAGCACACGGTGCTTTCACCGCTGCCCTATGCCGTCGCGTTCGGCTCCCTGCCGGCCTTCGTCACTCTGGGTCTGCCGCTGCCGTCCTGGCCCGCCTGGTGGGCCGTGGCGGCGGGAGCGTTGCTGGGCGTGGGGGCACACGTCGTCAATGTGTACCCGGACATCGAAGACGACCTTGCGGCCGGTGTTCGAGGGCTGCCGCAGCTCCTGGGGCGAACGGTCTGCCGGTGGGTGAGCCCGTTCGTGATGTGGGCAGCCATGGTCGTGCTCGTGGTGGGCCCGCCCGGGCGGGCCGGGGTGCTGACCTGGGTGCCGGCAGCGGCGGCCGGGATCGTCGCCGTCGGGGGTACGGCCGTGCCGTCGGCGAACCGGAGCCGGTGGCCGTTCCGTGCCGCGATCGCGGTGGCGGGCATGGCCGTGGCGCAACTGGTCCTTCGAGGACGGGAGATGAGCTGACCCGAGGCCGCGAGGTTCTCGGACACGGGTGTTCAGGCAGGACCCGGCCTTGCCGGCCGCGAGTCCCTGTGCGGTCGTCGCCCGGTGCCGCGACACATGAACGCGTACTCAATACGCTGCGCGAATCCCCGGGCCGGCACGTCCGGCGTTTCGGCGGTCACGAAACTGTGCCTCTGGTGCTTTCCCTGTCCGGGTGACGAACGACCGGGACGAGTCCTTTCGACGCATGCTGCTGAAAGAGTGAATCCGGGGAGGCCGCTCCTTGACGTACCGCGGCTCATGTTCCCCGATATCGCAGGTTGGGACGCTCAAAGCGGTGTGCACGGCGGAGGTGTCACCCGGCAGCCGGTACCGGGAATCGTTAGGTTGCCCCTTGAATGCCTTCTGTAGGGCAGCGTGCTGGGTGTTGCTCGCTGGCTTGCCGTGTCGTATCTGACGAGTGGAGTTCGCGTGAGCCTGAACAAGGCGTCGCTGTTCGAGGACGAGGATGCCTATGAGAACGAGCTGCCCTTGCGGCGCAGGCAGCCCGGCAACGTCGTCATCAGGTGGCTGACCACCACCGACCACAAGACGATCGGCACGCTGTACCTGTCGACATCCGTCATGTTCTTTCTGATCGGCGGCCTGATGGCGCTGCTGATGCGTGCCGAACTGGCCCGGCCCGGTACGCAGATCATGTCGAACGAGCAGTTCAACCAGGCGTTCACGATGCACGGCACGATCATGCTGCTGATGTTCGCGACGCCGCTGTTCGCCGGATTCGCGAACTGGATCATGCCGCTGCAGATCGGCGCGCCCGACGTGGCGTTCCCGCGGCTGAACATGTTCGCGTACTGGCTGTACCTCTTCGGCTCGCTGATTGCGGTGGCCGGCTTCCTCACCCCCCAGGGTGCGGCCGACTTCGGCTGGTTCGCCTATTCGCCCCTCAACAGCATCGAACGCACGCCTGGTGTCGGGGCCGACCTGTGGATCATGGGTCTGGCCTTCTCCGGTTTCGGCACGATCCTCGGCTCGGTCAACTTCATCACCACGATCATCTGTATGCGCGCCCCCGGCATGACGATGTTCCGGATGCCGATCTTCACCTGGAACGTGCTGCTGACCGGTGTGCTGGTCCTGCTCGCCTTCCCGGTCCTCGCGGCCGCGCTGTTCGCCCTGGAGGCGGACCGCAAGTTCGGCGCCCACGTCTTCGACGCCGACAACGGCGGCGCCCTGCTGTGGCAGCACCTCTTCTGGTTCTTCGGCCACCCCGAGGTGTACATCATCGCCCTGCCGTTCTTCGGCATCGTCACGGAGATCATCCCGGTCTTCTCCCGCAAGCCGATCTTCGGCTACATCGGTCTGGTGGGCGCGACCATCGCGATCGCAGGTCTCTCCGTGACGGTGTGGGCGCACCACATGTATGTCACCGGCGGCGTGCTGTTGCCGTTCTTCGCCTTCATGACATTCCTCATCGCGGTCCCGACCGGTGTGAAGTTCTTCAACTGGATCGGCACGATGTGGAAGGGGGCACTGTCGTTCGAGACACCGATGCTCTGGGCGATCGGATTCCTCGTCACATTCCTTTTCGGCGGCCTCACCGGGATCATTCTTGCCTCCCCGCCGTTGGACTTCCACGTCTCCGACTCGTACTTCGTCGTCGCGCACTTCCACTACGTCGTCTTCGGCACCGTGGTCTTCGCGATGTTCGCCGGATTCCACTTCTGGTGGCCGAAGTTCACGGGCAAGATGCTGGACGAGCGGCTCGGCAAGATGACGTTCTGGACGCTGTTCATCGGCTTCCACGGCACGTTCCTGGTGCAGCACTGGCTCGGTGCCGAAGGGATGCCGCGTCGTTACGCGGACTACCTCGCCGCCGACGGCTTCACCGCGCTGAACACGATCTCCACGATCAGCTCGTTCCTGCTGGGCCTGTCGATGCTGCCCTTCATGTACAACGTCTGGAAGACGGCGAAGTACGGCAAGCAGATCCTGGTGGACGACCCGTGGGGATACGGCCGCTCGCTGGAGTGGGCCACGTCCTGCCCGCCGCCGCGGCACAACTTCCTCACGCTGCCGCGCATCCGCAGCGAATCCCCCGCGTTCGACCTGCACCACCCTGGGATCTCGCAGGTCGATCACCTGGAGAGTGCAGGCCGCCGGGACGTCGTCGAACCCGGACGAGGAGTCGCTCCGCCGTTCGGTGGAAACAAGGGTGAGAAGTGAACCGGCCTGCGCAGAACCCGGACAAGGAGGCGGCCGCGGGCATCGCGGAACTCGAGGGCTATCTGCTGGCGCAGAGCCGTCTGCACGAAGCCCGCGTCGAGGCGGAGGTGTTCGCCGACCGGATGCCGTGGCTCACCACCGGCCAGCGCGAGGAAGTCGTCCGCCTCTACGCCGAGGACCGGATCGCACTGTCACGCCGCGTTCTGGCGGCCCTGGTCACTCGCGCCGGCGAACTGCGCCAGGAGTACACGCAACGATACGAGTGTCTCAGGCAACGGGTGCTGTGCGGCAGCCTCGCGGCACTCCTGTGCGTCGCGGTGCTGTGCCTGATCACCTACTGTCTCGCTCTGCAGACATGAGGGCAACGCTGCCCGGCGGACCCTGAGCACAGCCGCTCATCGGCTTTCCCCGCAGCCGGAGACCCCGGGGGCGCTTCAGCCCTCGGGGCCAGTACACCGCCGCCGCCGGCTCCCGAGGAACGTCCCGGCCGGCCGTTGCGTGACCGGCCGGGACATCGGGCTCAGGCGAGATCGAACCGATCGAGGTTCATCACCTTGTCCCACGCCGCCACGAAGTCACGCACGAACTTCTCTCCCGCATCCTGCGACGCATAGACCTCCGAGACCGCTCGGAGCTGGGAGTGCGAACCGAAGATGAGGTCGACGGCGGTGGCGGTCCACTTCACCTCGCCCGTGGCGCGATCCCGGCCTTCGAATACGTTCTCGGACGAGGTCGACGCCTTCCATTCCGTGCCCATGTCGAGCAGGTTGACGAAGAAGTCGTTGGTCAGAGTTTCCGGCCGGTGGGTGAAGAGGCCGTGGGGGGATCGCCGGAAGCCGGTGTTCAGTGCCCGCATGCCGCCGATCAGCACCGTCATCTCGGGAGCGGTCAGTGTCAGCAGGTTCGCGCGGTCCAGGAGGAGAGTCTCCGGCGACAGCTTCTCTCCCGCCCGGAGATAGTTGCGGAACCCGTCCGCCCTGGGCTCGAGCACGGCGAACGACTCCACGTCCGTCTGCTCCTGGGAGGCGTCCGTGCGCCCCGGTGCGAACGGGACGGCGATGTCGTGCCCGGCGTTCCTCGCGGCCTGCTCGACGGCCGCGCACCCGCCGAGGACGATCAGATCAGCGAGCGAAACCTTCGTTCCGCCGGCCTGTGAGGCGTTGAAGTCCTGCTGGATCTGCTCCAGTGTCCGCAGCACCTCGGCCACCTCGGGCACGTCGTTGACCTCCCAGTCCTTCTGCGGAGCGAGTCGAATCCGTGCGCCGTTGGCCCCTCCGCGCTTGTCGGTGCCGCGGAAGCTTGCCGCCGACGCCCAAGCGGTGGTGACCAGCTGGGGGATGGACAGTCCCGAGGCGAGGATCCTGTCCTTGAGGGCGGCGATGTCCCCGTCTCCCACCAGTTCGTGATCGACCTCGGGGACAGGGTCCTGCCACAGCTGCGGCTCGGGAATCCACGGGCCGAGGTAGCGCGAGACGGGTCCCATGTCGCGGTGCAACAGCTTGTACCACGCCTTGGCGAACGCCACCGCGAGCTCGTCCGGGTTCTCGTGGAACCTCTTCGTGATCGGCCCGTAGACCGGGTCCAGCTTCAGCGCGAGGTCCGTCGTGAGCATCATGGGGGCGTGCCTCTTGGACGGATCATGGGCGTCGGGCACGGTGTCCTTGGCCGAGGGATCCGTGGGCGTCCACTGCTTGGCACCGGCGGGGCTGGTGGTCAGCGCCCAGTCGTACTTGTAGAGGTTGTCCAGGTATCCGTTGTCCCACTTCGTCGGCTCCGTGGTCCATGCGCCCTCGAGCCCGCTGGTGAGCGTGTCGGCACCCTTGCCGCTGCCGTGGGTGTTCCGCCAGCCGAGGCCCTGCTGTTCGAGGGGGGCGGCCTCGGGTTCCGGACCGATGTACGAGGGATCGACCGCGCCATGACACTTGCCGAACGTGTGGCCGCCGACGATGAGCGCAACCGTCTCCTCGTCGTTCATCGCCATACGTCCGAAGGTCTCGCGGATGTCCCGCGCCGCGGCCACCGGATCCGGGTTGCCGTTGGGCCCCTCCGGATTGACGTAGATCAGGCCCATCTGCACCGCACCGAAGGGACCGGTGAGTTCCCTGTCGCCGGTGTAGCGCTCATCTCCGAGCCAGGTGTCCTCGGGCCCCCAGAAGATTTCCTCGGGCTCCCAGATGTCCTCGCGCCCGAATCCGAACCCGAACGTCTTGAACCCCATCGATTCCATGGCGCAGTTTCCGGCGAAGACCAGAAGATCGGCCCAGGAGATTTTCCTGCCGTACTTCTGCTTCACCGGCCAGAGCAGGCGGCGTGCCTTGTCGAGGCTCGCGTTGTCCGGCCAGCTGTTGAGAGGAGCAAAGCGCTGGGCGCCGCTGCCGCCACCGCCCCGGCCATCGGCGATGCGGTACGTTCCGGCGGCGTGCCAGCTCATCCGGATGAAGAGCGGCCCGTAGTGCCCGTAGTCGGCAGGCCACCAGTCCTGCGACGTCGTCATCACCTCGAAGACGTCCCGCTTCAGCGCGTCGACGTCGAGGGTGCTGAATTCTGCTGCGTAGTCGAAGTCCTCGCCCATCGGATTGGACCGGGGCGAGTGCTGGTGGAGAACCTGAAGGTCCAGCTGATTCGGCCACCAGTCCCGGTTCGTCCTGGGGCGAGTCGGCGTGGGGGTCGGAGAGGGGATTGCAGGGTTCTCGCTTTCGCTGCCGGACACGTCCGTCCTTCTTCCTGTCTCGGTGTTTCCGTCTGCTGGCTGCTTGCTCTTGACGTTGCTTGCTCTGCTGGTGGCGAGCACTGCGACCCGCGATCGTGGTGCGCCATGGAGCCCGCCGAGGGGAAACGCCTTCCGGACCCGCGGCAGTCGACGCGGGGCCGGCGGCCGGCGAGAACCCTTCCTCACGCACGACGCCGATGATTGATCCTTTGTCGGCGTCCGTATGGTCGCGCACCGCAGACCGCACCGCTAAGAGAACACGCAGGGCAACCCCGCGTAACAGGCACTCAGAGCCCAAGGTCGTTCGGGACCCGGCCCATTGGCTGACGACTCTCCCGGCCTGCGGGACATGCGGGAAAGGGTGACGTCTTTCTGACCATTGTGATCACCCCGCTGACCTGAGAAGCGGAAACGGACAATTATATGCTGGCCTGGCACGCAATGGGCGGTGGAACGCAGAGCGCCCGGCACGGTGCGCTCATCCCCTCCCGATCGAACCCGGACACCTGCCGGTAAACTCCGGCTGTCCCATCGAGCCTGAACAGGTGAACCCATATGAGTGACCTGCTGGAGCGGCTGCGCGGGCGTGGCTGGCGGGTGACCTCGCAGCGGCGTGTGGTGGCGGAGGTGCTCGACGGCGATCACGTGCACCTCACGGCCGACGAGGTGCTCGCCCGTGCGGTGGAGCGGCTGCCGGAGATCTCACGGGCGACCGTCTACAACACCCTCGGCGAGCTGGTGTCCCTCGGTGAGGTCGTCGAGGTCTCCACGGACGGCCGTGCCAAGCGCTACGACCCCAACGCACACCGTCCGCACCAGCACCTGGTCTGCTCCGGTTGCGGCACCATCCGGGACGTCCACCCGACCGGCGATCCACTGGCCGACCTCCCGGCCGGGGAACGGTTCGGCTTCACGGTCTCCGAGGCCGAGGTCACCTACTGTGGCCTGTGCCCGTCCTGCGCGCCGGGTCTGCCGCACGTGTGATTCTGATCGTTGGCTCTTGGTTCTACGGTGACGGTGGAAGCGGGCCGTCGGGAACCCGCCGCCGAGGGCGGCCCCGGTCGCCTTCAGCGGCGTCGATTCCTCCCTGCAGGTCAGACGTCGCGGTCGGACGCGGGACCCAGGCGCGACCCGTCCCCGGCGCGTGCCGCGGGCAGATGGGCGGTGAGCGCGGCCCGCAGGGCGTGGGGCTGCTCTGCGGCGAGCGCGGCCGATGACCTTCAGTACGGCGTGCGCGATGCCCGTCGCGAGCCCCTGGGCGTGCGCCACCGGAGTCGCAACGTCGTGGGAGCCGCCGACCACGAGCGTGGACGCGGTGATCTCGGCCGGCTCGGGGCGCAGGTCGTACGAAGCCCGGGGAATCGGGCGACCTCTGCCGGAGTCCATCGCCAGGACGGCCGACTGGCTCGGCGCGACACAGGCGCGGCACTCCTCTTTGGCCGTGGTCGGCTTCTCCGCTGGTATGGCCATGGCGGGCGCCCTCACCCTGTCCAAGCCGCAGCGGTTCTCGGCCGCTGTTCTGCTCTCCGGCACCCTTCCCTGGGACGCAGGTCTGCCCGAGGAGCCGGCCGGCTCGCGGGGCTCCCAGTCTTCTGAGGGCGTGACATCGCGGACCAGGTGATCCCCGCCGATCTCGTCGCACGCACCGGTGCCAGGTGCCGAGCTCTGCGAGTGAACCTATCCGGGCATGGGGCACGGCATCTGCGCCCAGGAGATCAGCGACATCCGGGACTTCCTGGCTGCCGTGCCCCCTCGCGTTCCGGCAGCACCGCTCCATGACGGGCTCCGAGCACTCCCGTGCCCGGGAGCGCGCCCGCTCCTGGCAGCCACCCGCCCCGCTCGCCCGGCACAAGGCGGGACCAGGCGGTATCCGCTGAACGCGACGGCGCCCGAGGGTGCCGTGACCGCCACCGAGAGCCCTGGCGCATGCCCGACTATGTCCGGTTGTTGTCTGATCCTCCCGTCTTGATCACGGTGCCGTGCATGTTTCATGCCCGTATCTATTTACTTCGCCGTGCTGAAGTGCGTAGCATCCGTGAAAACCACAGGTTCGGTCATGGAAACGGATCCAAAACAACATGCACCTGGTGGCCCCGGCAGATGGCGGAGCCGTGCGTAACCGCACGGCGGCTTCGTCGTTCCGTGCGGCGCCCGGTCGCCGCCTGCCGAACCGAACGCTCCCGCAGTCGCCCGAAGCGGACGAGTCCCTCGGCGCTGCTGGACAGCGAACCAGGTCATCCCGGGTACAACGCCGTGCCCTCCCGCTGACCCGACGCACATCACCGGACATCCCGTCCCCGCAACCTCTTGTAGGAGGGCCACCCATGCCTCAGCGCACAGTCGCCATCGGTTCGCGCTCCGGACTGCACGCCCGCCCCGCGTCCCTCTTCGTCCAGGCCGCGTCCCGGCAGCCGGTCAAGGTGACCGTGGCCCGGAACGGACAGCCTCCGGTCGACGCCCGCAGCCTGCTGTCCGTGCTCGCGCTCGGAGCCGAGCACGGTGACCTCCTCGTCCTGGCCGCCGAAGGCGAGGGCGCCGACGCCGCGATCGACGAGCTGGCCGCGCTCGTCGGCTCCGACCTCGACGCGCAGGAGCAGCAGTGACCCGTGCGACCGGCGTGACGCCCGTCCTGATGCGCGGCATCCGTGTCGGCGGCGGCACCGCGTGCGGACCGGTCTCCCGCATGGCGCCCGCCCGCCCTGCCCGCACCGCGCGGGGTCGAGCCGGCGGACGCTCCCGGGGAGGCCGCCGCAGCCCGCGCCGCCCTGGCCGATGTCGCGGCCGACCTGGAGCGGCGGGCCGCGGCCGTGGCCGGTGAGGCGGCGGACGTCCTGTCCGCCCAGGCGATGATGGCATCCGACCCGTCTCTCACCGACCGGGTGGAGTCACTGATCGGCGAGGGCAGGGACGCGGCGCATGCGCTGGACGCCGCGTTCGAGGAGTTCCGCGCTTCGCTGCTGGCGGCCGGCGGCTATTTCGCCGAACGCGCTGCCGATCTCGGCGACCTGCGCAATCGTGCGGTGGCACGAGTCCTGGGGCTGCCCATGCCGGGCCTGCCCGATCCCGGCCACCCCCACGTCCTGGTCGCCGACGACCTCGCGCCCGCCGACACCGCGCTCCTCGACCCGGCGCAGGTCCTCGCCCTCGTCACCGAGCAGGGCGGGCCGACCAGCCACACAGCCATCCTGGCGAAGATCCTCGGGCTGCCTGCCGTTGTCGGCTGCTCAGATGCCGCCGCGCTGACGGACGGACAGCTGGTGCTCGTGGACGGCGCTGCCGGGACGGTGGTGGCGGACCCCGACCCGGACGCCGTCGCCGAGGCGACCGCGCGAGAGGAGCACCGCCGGCGCAACGCGGCACTTGTCAGCGGACCGGGCCGTACGGCGGACGGTCATGCGGTGAAGCTGTTGGTGAACCTGGGCGCGCTCTCCGAACTTCCGGTGGCCGCGGAGGCCGACAGCGAGGGCGTGGGGCTCTTCCGTACGGAGTTCCTCTACCTCGACCGCGCCCAGGCGCCCACCGAAGAGGAACAGACCCTTGCCTACCGCAGGGTCTTCGAAGCGTTCGCCGGGCGCCGAGTCGTCGTACGCACTCTGGACGCCGGAGCCGACAAGCCGCTGCCGTTCGTCACCGCTCCAGACGAGCCCAACCCGGCGCTGGGCGTCCGCGGACTGCGCACCGCGCGCCGCGAGCCGCAGCTGCTGGCGGCGCAACTGGCCGCCGTCGCCGCGGCGGCCGCGGACAGCACGGCCGACGTATGGGTGATGGCGCCCATGGTGTCCCTGCCGTCCGAAGCGGCGGAGTTCACCGCCCTCGCCCGGTCGTACGGACTGCGCACGGCCGGTGCCATGGTCGAGGTGCCCGCGGCAGCCCTGCGGGCCCGGAGCCTTGCGCGGAGCTGCGACTTCTTCAGCATCGGCACCAACGACCTCGCCCAGTACGCATTCGCTGCCGACCGGATGCTCGGCGGTCTCGCCGAGTTCCTCGACCCCTGGCAGCCCGCCCTCCTCGACCTGGTGCGCAGCACTGCCGAGGCGGGTGCCGCGAACGGGCGTCCCGTCGGGGTGTGCGGCGAGGCGGCATCCGATCCGCTGCTGGCCCTGGTGCTGGTCGGACTGGGCGTCACCAGCCTGTCGACTGCCCCCGGCTGCCTTGCGGACGTCCGCGCGGCCCTGGCGGCCCGCAGCCTCGACGAGTGCCGTCGCCTTGCCTCGATCGCACTCGAGGCGGCCGACGCACAGGAGGCGTGTGCGGCGGTGCGGGAGTCCCTCTCCGGGGGCACGGTGTGAGTCCGCTGCCGAAGTGATGCGTGAGCCGCGTCGCCGATGTCCGGTCCTCGGTCGGCCGGGCACATCGCGGTGGCGGGGCTCCACGCAACGACGGACGCGCCGAGGGCGGCCAGGAGGAGGTGATCGCGCCCTCGGCTGTGGCGTCCTCGGCCACCGTCTGGCCGGCCGTACAGCGCCTGCCGCGCGCTCCTCAGAAATACGATTCGAGCGTGCCGCGACGCCGGATGTCGAGCGTCGCGCAATGGAATGAGCCACCGAACGGCGCATAGTGCAGCAGGTCGCACGGGATCGGCTCGAACCCCCACTTCTCAAGTGCCCGCAGCATATTGGTGTGGTGCCGGTCGGCGATCACCCGTTTCTCGTCGATCATGAGAATGTTCATGCTGAGCCATTTCCCGCACATCGAGGTGATCTTGAGCAGGCGCTCGTCGATCCGGTCGGGCTCCGGGGCGATCAGGATGTCCCACGAACTCAGGATGTCGGGCAGGCGGTCGACGTCGATGTATTCGGGATTGACGAGTGCTTTGCCGGGCGCGAGCAGTGAGAGCGTCGTGTCGATGTGCATGGGCGTGCGACAGCGGCTCTCGACCTCGTGGATGCGGTACCCCGATCCGAGATGCCGTCGCAGCCATTCGATGCCCATGCGGTTGGTGACGTTGCTGCGCGTCACGAACAGGTCGCGTCCCGCGCGCACGAAATCCGCGGCATCGAACACCGGCTCGAACTCGGTGAGGATGTAGCGCATGGGCTCGCCGGCCTCGGGGATACGGAAATCCGCCTCGAACAGGTCGTCGGTGAGCTGCGGCTTCGGTGCCGCCGTCCAGCGCGCACCGCGCCGGAAGTAGTCCTTGAGGATCGCGCGATACGAGTGGGTCTCGAAATACCGGCACGGCCATGCCATCGGAGTCTCGATGACCTCGTCGCCGATCACGAGCATGCTGTCCCGCGGACACGTGTTGCAGAAACCGCGCGACGTCCAGTCGGGGGTGCCGAAGCGTTGCCGGTGGTCGACCGCGTCCGGGCGCCTGACCGTGATGTCGAGCGACTGGAGGAGGCTGATGAACCGATCGAGCTCCTGCTGCGCCTGCTCGATGAGCACGCGTGGATATTTGAAGCCGGCGGCAAGCCCCTGCAGGCGCGCCGCCCACGGTGGGATGTTGCAGCCCACGACCGGATGCTTGGAGGGAATCGTCGCGCCGTCGAGACGCCCGACGATGATCTCCTCCAGCGGATCCCATTCGTTGTGTGAATTGACCGGCGATACGCAAGGTTCGCCAGGGACGGATGGAGTGGCTGATGGCGCCGACATCACGTGTGGTCCACGGGCGACGTGTGGTCATCGACGTATGCCGCCGTGAGAATTCCGGGCCTGCGCTCTACCGCCATGCTCAATTGCTTTCGCTCGCGGAAGTCGGTAGCTCACTATATCGGGACCGCGTTGCTCACAGGCGTATCCCGGCGGCGGTTGGTGAGACCGATCGGGGGATCTGTGCACCTGGCACGCCCAAGGACTGTCCCGCAATGACCGTTCCGGCGCGCCGGTATCGCTCGCCTCCCTGATCCCCGACCATGTCGACTGTCAGCTGTGATCTCACCGGCCACGGAGAAGATCAGCCCAGCGCCGGCGAGTGCTCGCACTGACGCAAGAGCGCCTGCAGATACTCCTCCAGGCTTGGGCCAGGACGGCCGGTGTCAGATCGACTCGACCGAGTTCCCGCCATGGCGCAGCGACCTTCTCCGCGTCCGGGGCGAAGGCGAGGGCGTCCAGCAGCCGCCAGTACAGGTGATCGGCTGGGTCGCTGCTGAGTGTGCCGGGGAGTCGCCCCTATCGGACGAGGGACGGCTTGTCGCTCGCCGTCGGACGGCGGACCAACATGCGGGTGGTGCTGCCGTCGTCCTCCTTGACGTCCCGGACATGCTCGAAACCGATTCTGGCCAGCAGGGCGAGTGAGGCCTCGTTGGGTGCAGCCACGGTGGCGTAGACCTTCGACAGGCCGAGCATGGTGAAGCCGTACGCGACGAGCGCCTCCGCCAGTTCGGTCCCCAGACCGAACCCCCATGCCGCCGGTGCCAGAGCGTAGACGATCTCGTGGCCGCCGGTGACGTCGGTCGGCTTGATCTCGGCATGCCCGACCAGGAGTCCGTCCCGGCGAACAGCCCAGACATCGAACAGGTCCTGGGCATAGACCTTGGTGAAGATCCGCCCGAACAGGGCCCGGTCTGCTGCTTCGGAAGCGGGGCCGTCGCCCATCCACTGCGACACCCTGGTGTCCTGGAACAGAGCGACGAAGCCCTCTTCGTCCTCGGGGACGTAAGGCTCCAGGAGGAGCCGCTCGGTGCGCACAGTAGGGGTCACAGACGGCGACGGTACCCACGCAACACCCAGGTCGACAAACCACTTTCACACGCACCGACATCGCCCTGCGCCCCTGAACCATGGCCCACGGCGTTAGGAGTTGACTACCAATGGGGACCCGGCCTGCTCTTGTAGGAGCCTACGAAGAAACGGCCTCGGCCTGCGGACGCTTTCATGCCTTCCACCCCTGGCTGGCCCCGCTCGGTCGGCTGTGTACTCAACACGCAAGTCGCATCGCCACAAGGCACGTTGAAACAGATCAACGGACGAGTGCCGTGGTCTTCCTCCGACCCGTCACATGGGGGAAGCGCTGACCACAGACGCCCAGCACATGGATCGGAGGCTTCCTGATGACCAACCAGACTTCTCCCGCCCGCACGCCGCAGGGTCTCAATGAGTCGATCGCCGGCGGGATCGGCGACAGCCCACTGAGGCCGGACGGAACGCTCAAGGTGAGCGGGGAGTACGCCTACTCCTCGGACCTGTGGGCGGAGGACATGATCTGGGGCGCGACCCTGCGCAGCCCGCACCCCTACGCGCGGATCAACTCGATCGACATCGGTCCGGCGCTCAAGCACCCCGGCGTGTACGCGGTGCTGACCCACGAGGACGTCCCCGGCGAGAACATCTACGGCCTGAAGGTCGCCGACACGCCGGTGCTTGCCGAGGACGTCGTGCGCTACCAGGGCGAGCCGGTCGCCCTGATAGCCGCCGACCATCCGGAGACCGCCCGGCGCGCCATGGAAAAGATCGTGGTCGACTACGAGGTGTTGGAGCCGATCACCGACCCGGAGCGGGCCGCGCACGACGACACACTGCCCAAGCTCCACCCCGAGGGCAACGTGGTGCGGTACCAGCCGATCATCAAGGGCGACCCGGAAGCCACGGCCGACGTCGTGGTGTCCGACGTGTACACCCTGGGCATGCAGGACCAGGCGTTCCTCGGGCCGGAATCGGGTCTGGCCGTCCCGGCCGAGGACGGTGGGGTCGACCTGTTCATCGCCACCCAGTGGCTCCACGTGGACCGGAAGCAGACGGCGCGGGCGCTCGGGCTGCCGGTCGAGAAGGTGCGCTTCACCATGTCCGGCGTCGGCGGGGCCTTCGGCGGCCGTGAGGACCTGTCCATGCAGATCCACTGCTGCATGCTGGCGCTGCACACCGGCAAGCCGGTGAAGATGGTCTACAACAGGGAGGAGTCCTTCTACGGCCACGTGCACCGCCACCCGGCGAAGATGTACTACGAGCATGGCGCGACCAAGGACGGCAAGCTCGTCTACGTCAAGGCGAAGATGTACTTCGACGGCGGCGCGTACGCCTCCAAGACCCCGGTCGTGGTCAGCAACGCCACGTCGCTGGGCACGGGACCGTACGAGGTGCCCCATGTCAGGATCGAGGGTTGGGGCCTCTACACGAACAATCCGCCGTGCGGCGCGATGCGTGGTCTCGGCGCCGTACAGCCCGCGTTCGCCTACGAGTTGCAGATGGACAAGCTCGCCAAGGCGTTGGACATGGATCCGGTGCGGCTGCGTCAGCTCAACGCCGTCGCCGAGGGCTCGACCATGCACACCGGGCAGGTGCTGGATTCCCCCGCGCCGGTCGCCGAGCTGCTGGAACGGCTCGAGAAGCTCCCGATGCCACCGGAGAGCCGGACCGGACCGGTGGACGTCCGGAGCCTGCCGGGTGGTTTGTCCAACACCTCGCACGGCGAAGGCGTTGTCCGGGGCGTGGGCTACGGTGTGATCATCAAGAACGTCTCCTACGCGGAAGGCGTCGACGACTACTCCACGGCGCGGGTGCGGTTGCAGGCAATCGGCGGCGAGCCGGTCGCCATGGTGCACACCGCGGCGGCCGAGGTCGGGCAGGGCCTGGTCACCGTGCAGCAGCAGATCGCCCGCAGCGAACTCGGCGTGGAGCGGGTGAACATCCACCCGGCCGACACCAACGTCGGTGACGCCGGGTCGAGTTCGGCCTCCCGGCAGACCTACATCACCGGAGGCGCCGTCAAGAACGCGTGCGAAGCCGTCCGCGACGTGCTCTTCGACCGGGTCGCCCAGCGTTTCGGCGAAAACCCCGCGGATCTGTCGCTCGCCGGCGGAAAGGTCGTCTCCGCATCCACCGGCGTCGTCGCGGACCTCGTCGACCTGCTCGGCGACGACGTGATCGAGGAAACCAGGGAATACCACCACCTGCGGACGTACGCGATGGACCCGGAGACCGGACAGAGCAGGCGTGTGCACGTCCAGCACGCCTTCTCCGCACACCGGGCGGTGGTGGACGTCGACACCGACCTGGGGCTGGTCAAGGTCGTGCGGTTGGACTGTGCCCAGGACGTCGGCAAGGCGGTCAACCCGGACGCCGTCGTCGGGCAGATCCACGGTGGTTCCGCGCAGGGGCTCGGCCTTGCCGTGATGGAGGAGATCCAGGTCAAGGACGGCAAGATCCGCAACCCGTCGTTCACCGACTACCTGATCCCGACCGTTCTGGACATGCCTCCGATGACGGTGGACGTGATCGAAAGGGCTGATCCGAACGCGCCGTACGGCGTGCGGGGCGTCGGCGAACCGCCCACCATCTCCGCCACCCCGGCGATCGTGAACGCCATCCGCAACGCGACGGGGCTGAACCTCACCCACACCCCGGTCAAGCCGGAGCAGATCTGCGGCGTCCAGCCGTGATGACGCCTCGCGGGTGCCGTCGGCAGCGCTGATCTCACGTCGACACCCGCGGCGCGCCACGCGTTCCCCCGATGCGGTGCCCCGCACGGGCAGAGCACCCGGAAAGTCCCGACCGTCTCCCGAAGGAGTGACCGTGACCACGCACACCCACGAAACAGGCATCCAGGACTTCGAGCGTGCCTGGATGGACCAGGTCATCAGACTGGCCACCAGCAGCGCGACCAGCGGCGGCGGCCCGTTCGGCGCACTGATCGCCAAGGACGGCGACGTCGTAGCGACCGGGAACAACCAGGTCACCGCGACCCTGGACCCCAGCGCGCACGCCGAGGTGAGCGCGATACGCGCCGCCTGCAAGGAACTTGACACCTTCACACTCGAGGGCTGCGTCCTGATCACCTCGTGTGAACCGTGTCCGATGTGCCTTTCCACGGCACTGTGGTCACGGGTCGACCGGCTCGTCTACTCCGCCGACCGGCACGACGCCGCGGTCGCCGGTTTCGACGACCGCAAGTTCTACGACCTGTTCGAGAAGAGGCCCCAGTCGATGTGGCCCATGCGGGTCGAGCAGTTGGACCTCCCGAACCGCACGGCGCCGTTCGACGCGTGGCTGGCCACATCCGACCGCATCGCGTACTGACAAGGGTGCTCGTGTAGACCAGGCGGACAGATGCACCCCCAGCACGAGGAACCGGGCACGGCGGCGGTCGCCGCCGTGCCCGGGAAGGCGACGGCCCGGTCCGCGCGCCCGCCGGCCGCGCCGCGTGTACCGCGCTCAGCGGCCGGCCTCTCGATCTCGCGCCAGAACGGGACCGCGACCTGGTCCCACTGGTGCTCCAGGGAGTCCGGGTAGGCACCGTGCCAGGGGTTGACGTTCCAGGCCGGAGTGGTGCCGCCCGGCTCGGCGGCGGGCGGCCCGGACATGGCCACCACCCGGCGCACGGTTTACCGGGACGGGTCAGTGGCTGGTGAGTTCGCCGGTGAGCTTCTTGTGGAGGTCGGCGCTTGGGTGGTTGAGGCCGATGATCTCCACCGTCTTGCCGCGCTGGGCGTACTTGGTCCCGATCGCGTCCAGGGCGGCGACCGAGGAGGCGTCCCAGATGTGCGCCGCGGACAGGTCGATGACGACCTTGTCCGGGTCGGTGGCGTAGTCGAACCGGCCGACGAGGTCATTGGAGGATGCGAAGAAGAGCTCTCCGGTCACGGAGTACACGACCGTACCTCCATCGGGGTCCGTGACAGCGGTGACCTCCGCGAAGCGGGCGACGCGCTTGGCGAAGACCACCATCGCCGTGACGGAGCCGACGACGACGCCGATGGCGAGGTTCTCGGTGGCGACCACGCAGATCACGGTGATGACCATGACGGCGATCTCGCCGGCCGGCATCCGCTTGAGGGTCTTGGGGGCGATGGAGTGCCAGTCGAACGTCGCGAACGACACCATCACCATCACCGCGACCAGGGCGGCCATCGGGATGTCCGAGACGACCGGCCCGAAGACGATGCACAGCACCAGGAGGAACATGCCGGCGAGGAAGGTGGACAGGCGCGTGCGGGCGCCGGACACCTTCACGTTGATCATCGTCTGGCCGATCATCGCGCAGCCGCCCATGCCGCCGAAGAAGCCGGTGACGATGTTGGCGACGCCCTGGCCGACGGACTCGCGGGTCTTGGAGGAGTGGGTGTCGGTGATGTCGTCGACCAGCTTGGCGGTCATCAGCGACTCCATCAGGCCGACGAGCGCCATCGCGAAGGCGTAGGGGGCGACGGTGGTGAGCGTGTCCAGGGTGAACGGCACGTCCGGCAGCCCGGGTACAGGGAGCGAGGACGGCAGGGCGCCCTTGTCGCCCACCGTCGGCACCGCGATGCCCGCGGCGACCGTGATCACTGTGAGGATGGCGATGGAGACCAGCGGCGCCGGGACAACGGTGGTGATCCTCGGGAAGAACACCATCAGCGCGAGACCGCCGATGATCAGCGGGTAGACGGGCCACGGCACGTCCGTCATCTCGGGGACCTGGGCCATGAAGACCAGGATCGCGAGGGCGTTGACGAAGCCGACCATCACCGAGCGCGGCACGAACCGCATCAGTTTCGCGACACCGAGCGCGCCGAGCGCGACCTGGATGACACCGGCCAGGACGACCGCGGCCACCAGATACCCGAACCCGTGCTCACGGTTCAGCGGCGCGATCACGAGCGCGACCGCACCCGTCGCGGCGGAGATCATCGCACGGCGCCCGCCCGCGACGGAGATCACCACGGCCATGGTGAACGAGGCGAACAGGCCCACCGCCGGATCGACCCCGGCGATGATCGAGAACGAGATCGACTCGGGGATCAGCGCGAGGGCGACGACCAGACCGGCCAGGACCTCGGTACGCCAGACCTTCGGGTCGTTCAGCCAGTCGGGGCGCAGTCCGCGCAGCCGCGCGGCGGGGGACACAGCGGAAGAGGACAAGGGAGAGGAAACCTGTCGTGCTCGGGCACACCCCTGGGCGGGGGCACGGGGGAGAACGCGGAAGGGCCGGGCCGGCACCCCGCGGACGACCCGCCAGGGGCGGACCGGAAGGAGGAGGCAGCGGAGCATTGGGGCTGCGCGAAGTGCGGCCTGGCTCACGCCCGGGGGCGCGGCGTCATGGCGGGCAGGCGGCGGCGATGGGCGTCATGGGCTCGCGCACGCTCTCTTCCGCAAGAATCGGATCTTCGCCGGAGGCGTCGTCGGCCCCGACACAGCACTGCGGGCGGCGCAGGCCGCCCTCGTCGTCAGCAACTCTACCCTAACGTTAGGGTAGAGATCGGCGGCGCCGCACGGACGCAGCCCCGCCACGACGAGAAGGGCCAGGACCACGGGCGTGGACGGCAAGCACATGCAGATCGGTGAAGTCGCCGCGCGGACGGAACTGTCCCTGCGCACCATCCGGCACTACGAGGAGACCGGCCTGGTCGTCCCCTCCGCCCGTTCCCAGGGCGGCTTCCGCCTCTACACCGAAACCGACGTACAGCGGCTCATGGTCATCCGCCGCATGAAGCCGCTCGGCTTCACCCTCGACCAGATGCGCGATCTCCTGGACGCCACCGACCGGCTCGACGCCGACAGCGACCTCGACACCGAGGAGCGGGAGCGCCTGCTCGACCGCGTGCGCGAGTACGAGCAGGCCGCCACGGAGCAGGTCGACAGGCTCCGCGTTCAGCTGGCCCGCGCCGAGGACTTCGCCGCCACCCTCGGCGCCCGCCTGACGCAGAGCCGCCCGGTCGCCCGTCCCTGAACCCGCGGCATCATGCCGCGCCGGCACTGCCGCACCACCAGGGTGCGCGGGCCCGGCACCGTCGCCGCTGTTGGCGGCCAGCTGAGGCCGGTCGCTGTGGTGGCCGGCCCGGCGGGGTGGCTACTTGATCAGGGCGTTCGCGGCAATGATCACCAGGCCGATCAGCATGTCCAGACCCCCTGCCCGGCACGAGGACGGCCATCCGTACCCGGCGGTGCGGGCGGCCGAGGTGCCCAGGCCGAACAGCGCGACGGTGTTGAAGAGCAGGGCCACGTCCACGGCCGTGGCCTCTGCCCACCATCCGGCAACCGCGGCGAGCAGCATCGCCACCGTGGGCAGTACGGCGGCGACCAGTGGCCACTCGGCGAGCACCGACCGCGATCTGCTCGTGGTGGTCGCCGCGTTGGCGGACGCACGCTGGGCGATGACGTGCGCGTACCCATGGGCGGCGCCCGACGCCATCGCGGTGAGCAGGACCCACAGGGCGTCCGGACCCGGATCGGCCTCCTCGCCCGCAGCGTGGAGCGCGGCCACCAGGGCACTGGCGAGGACCAGTCCGTAGATCCCGCTGAACAGCGACTGCTCCTGCGGCCGGTGCCGCTGGACCCACCGTGGTGCGACGCTCTCGGGACGGACATGGTCGGCGCGGTCGGGCATGGCATCGCCTCGGTGCGGGAAGAGGGCTGGGTCCGCACATGCTCACCCGCGTGGCGTCGGCGAGCGCGACGCCACGCGCTGCTCGCGTGATTGTTGTGCCCCAAAGGGGTGTCGGACGCCGGCGCCGGGTCCCGTGGCGGCGGCGTCCGGCACCCGAAGGGGCCGGCAGCAGGTGCTCCGACGGGCCTATGCGGCGATGACCGCGACGCCGGTCCTGCCGCCGTCGACGTCCACCACCGTGCCGTGCACGAAGGACGCTTCGTCACTGGCCAGCCAGACCGCGGCATGCGCGATGGCCTCCGGTGTGCCGACGGAACCGGCCGGGGTGCCCTTCATCATGGTCTCGCCCGGGTGGGGCTCGCCGCCGTCCGGCGCCGGGGGCAGGATCACGCCCGGCGAGAGGGCGTTCACCCGCACGCCCCTCGGGCCGAACTCCGCGGCCCACGCCCGTGTGAGCGTCTCCATGGCTCCCTTGGTGGAGCTGTAGAGGGCGCCGAGGGGAACACCCAGGCGCGCGATCCACGAGCCGAGGTTGACGACCACCCCGCCGCCCGATTCCGCCATGGCCGGGGCGACGGCAGCGGTGAGGAAGAACGGCGCCTTCACGTTCACCCCGTAGACCTCGTCGAATGTCTTCTCGTCGGTGGTGGTGGTGCCCGGGGCAGGGTAGATGCCGGCGTTGTTCACCAGGATGTCGATCCGCCCGCCCAGAGCCTCACGGGCCCGGTCGGCCAGGTCGCGGGAAGCCTCCGGGCTGCCGTCGAGGTCCGCCACCAGGAAATCGGCCCGGCCGCCGGAGGCGCGGACCCCTTCGACGACCCGTGTCCCGCGTTCTCGGTTGCGCCCGGACACGACGACGTGGGCCCCCTCGGCGGCGAAGGCCTCTGCGATCGCCTGCCCGATGTTGCTGGTCGATCCCGTGACCAGTGCCGTCTTGTTCCGCAGTCGTTCACTCATGATGCGATCTCCCTCGCCTGCCTCGATGTGCGGCCAACTGTCCACGGCAGAAAATGGACCGGCAAGTCCAAAAAGGCATCGTGCAGGGAGCGCCGTCGTCCGGGTTGCCTCCCGTAAAGTGGACTGGTTGGTCCATCGAGTGGGGAGAGGAGGCGCCATGCCGGACGCGCCGACTGCAAAGGGCCGCGCCACACGGGCCCGCATCGTCGCCGGGGCGGCCGAGGTGCTGCGCGAGCAGGGAGTCGCCTTCACGACCCTCGACGACATCCGCAGCCGCACCGGTACGAGCAAGAGCCAGCTCTTCCACTACTTCCCCGACGGCAAGGACGAACTGCTGCTGGCGGTGGCCCGGTTCGAAGCGGACCGCGTCCTGGAGGACCAGCAGCCGCACCTGGGGCGTCTGGACTCGTGGGAGTCCTGGCACGAGTGGCGCAACGCGGTGGTGGAACGCTACGAACGACAGGGCGACCACTGCCCCTTGGGGGCGCTGTTCCTGCAGGTCGGGCGGTCCCGCCCCGGTGCACGGGCGATCGTCACGGAGCTGATGCGCCAATGGCAGCAGCAACTGGCCCGCGGCATGCGCGCCCTTCAGGCCAACGGCCTGGTGTCGCCGGCCCTCGATGTGGACCGGACGGCCGCCGCGCTGCTCGCGGGCATCCAGGGAGGCGTGACCATCATGATGTCCACGGGCGACTCGACGCACCTCACGTCGGCGCTCGACACCGGTATCGAACACCTCCGCGCGGCGGCAGCGACGGCAACGAGCAGGCACTGACCTGACGGCCTCGGACCGTCGCCGGTCCGCACGAGCCCCCGCCGGTGCCCCGGGCGGCCGCGCCTCGCGGGGCCGCGTCGGGTCGAGCGCCGGGGCCCTGCAGGACGAGGTGGCCTGGCCCTGGACGAGTCTCGCGAACGACCCATTCCCCGGGGAAAGCCGCACGCCGGATCATCACCGCCCCGACCGGCTGGGCCCACAGGCCGCTGAACGTCTGCGCCGGCTGCGCGAACACTGCCTGGAACTCCGCACACCCACGACCGGGTCCGTGGGCGCGCCACTTTCGCCAGTACACCGACTCCGCCACCGACACCGCATCCACCCCGTCGCCCACCGCCGCACCCGCGGAAGCAGCCGACGTCACGATGGGCGAGTGTTGGCTTGAACGGGATGACCCAGCGAGGTCCACTCCGGCAGGCCGCCGTCATAAAGGCGTACGTCCTCCCACCCCGCCTCGGTGAGCCCCAACCAGACTGCTGCTGCGGAGATGGAGGCTCCGCAGTAGACGAGAGTCGTTCTGTCCGCAAGTGCACCAGCCTCTTGCGCGATACGGAGGCGTCTACTCGGCGGCAGGAACAGGCCGTTGTCGTCCAGGAGCAGCCGAACGGGAAGACGTTGTGCCGTTGGTATCAGGTAGGGATCTTCGCACCAGCTGCTGTCGCGACGACAATCAAGAATGGGAGCACCCTCATTGATCAGCGCCCGTACGTGGTCGATCTCGGCTCGGCTGGATTCGCTTGCGTGAGCCGGCAACGCGGGCCCCGTGCGGGGCTCGACCGCCGGCTCCCCGTGCTCAACGGCCCCGCCCAAGGCTGTCCAGCACGGCCATCCCCCGTCGAGCCTGTGCACACGACGAAACCCGTAGGTATGCAGGATCCATACCAACTGCGCGGCGGTGAACTGCTGGTTGTCGTCGTAGGCAACGATCGAGTCGCCTTCCCCTACGCCACACGCTGCCAGCGCCCCCCGTATACGCTCCGCTTCGGGCAGACGCCCCGGAGTGTGCGGGTCGCGTGCATGCAGCGCCTCGTCCCATGACAGCCAGCGCGCACCGGGAATGTGACCCTCTCTGTACTTCGCGTGGCCTCGGGCAGGTTCTCCCACGGGAGCTCGGGCATCGATGACTACAAGGCCTGACTGGCCAAGCTTCCGTCGCAGCTCAGGAACCGAGATCAACACGGGACAATCCTTCCAGCATCCGAGGAGCCCCGCGAGCGTCAGCTGGGAAGTCCGCTGCCGAGGCCGGGGACGCCGGCCCGATGCCGCGGGCCGCGGCTGAGGTTCTGGGTCGCAGGGGAGTGCCGCGCGTGGCCGGTGGCGCGGCGCTGCGATGCGGCCCGAACGGGCTGGCCCCGCACCACCGGAGATGCACCACGTCAGTGCGGAACAGCGTCGGACCGCTGCCCAGCGTGTTGTACACCCAGCTGTAGCGCGCCCACTCGCCTGGAGCATCGACCGCGGAGCAGAGCACCATGGTGCCCGGCCCTGCCGGATGGAGGCGTATCTCGGACACGAAGCGTTCGACCGCCTCGACTCCCTGGCTGCGTCCCAAAGGCCCCCAGAACAGGACGTCCGGCGTCAGCGCCTGGTGCGCTGCAAGCCGATCGCCGCGCCGCCGCCGAACGACAGGACTCCTGGAAGGCCATGCGGTTCGGCGCGGCCTTGGGGCACGGGGCGGAGCCGTGCTCGGCAGCGCCGGAGGAGCGTGGGGGCCCGCGGGGCGCACCGGCTCCGGCCCCGCGTGGCCGACGCGATCCGCGGCAGGGCGGGCGAGCCCGCCGCGTCGGCGGGCGGCGCACAGCAGGGCCTCCGCACTGCTGCCGGCCTGCCTGACCTCCCACCTCATCCGCCGGCGACCGCGCCGCGGCTTCTTCGTCCAGCCGTCATATCCTTGGGCTCGGGAGCCGTCGAACGCCGTGAATTGGCGATCACTGTCGCGGAGTCCAGGTGGAGGACAATTGGCCTGTCCGTGGCGTTCGACCCGTTGTCCTTGCACTGCTCCGGCGAGAGCCAGGGAGATTCGGCTGCGACGAATCAATCGTCGGCGGGTGTGGAGGTCGTCACGGCACCTGATCGCAGGATGCGGGGGGCGCGCGCAGCTGGGGAGGTGGGGAGACGAAGTGCAGGGCCTGGTCCGGGAACGGCTGGTGCGCCGATGGCCCCTCGTGGGACGTGCCGTCCAGACGAAGGAGTTCGACGAGGTTCTCGCCGATCGGCGCAGAACGGGCTTCTTCATCTACGGCCATGCGGGTGTGGGCAAGTCCCGCCTGGCAGAGGAGTGCCTGGAGAAGGCCGAGGAGAAGGGGCATGCCACCCGTCGTGCGGTGGCCACCGTGGCGGCGGCCTCGGTTCCGCTCGGGGCCATTGCGCACCTCCTGCCGAACGGTATCGGCCTCTCCGACCCGGTGGCCGGGTTCGCCGCCGTGGCCGAGGCTCTTCGGGAAAGCCGGCCGCGCGGCGGCCGGACCGTCATCCTCATCGACGACGTGCATCTCCTCGATGCGACCTCCGCCATGCTGTTGCGACAGTTGATGGACGCCGGACTTGTCTTTCTGATCGGCTCTGTACGGTCGGGAGAGGCTTGCAACGACGTCGTAGCGGCACTGACAGGCGGCGACACAGCACACCGTGTGGATCTGTGTGACCTCCCGCTCCACTGTGTACGGGAACTTTTGGAGCGTGTTCTCGGTGGCACGGTCGGCAGTCGTGCCGCCAATCTGGTCCACGCCTCGAGCGGCGGCAATCCTCTCTTCCTGCGCGAGCTGGTCACAGGGGCCGCCGAGGCCGGAACCCTGGCGCACGACGGCGAACTCTGGGAGATCACGGAGTGCCGGTTCTCGACGACTCGGCGTCTGACCGATCTGATCCGTTTGCGTCTGAGCAGTGCCTCGACCGCAGGCCGCCGCGTTCTGGACACACTGGCCCTGTGCGAACCACTGTCGCCGGCACTCCTGGCCGGGGAAGGGGACCTGCAAGCCGCCGAGGAGCTGGAAGAAGCCGGCTTCGTCGTCGTCGTGCCCGAGCAGCGGCGCAGCACCATGCGCCTGGCTCATCCCCTCTACGGCGAGGTGCTGCGCGAGCAGATGCCGGAGGTCCGCCGGCGCGAGACGCTGCTGCGCCATGTCGCCGTTCTGGAAAGGTGCGGAGCGCGGCGCCGTGATGATGCGTTGCATCTGGCCCGCTACCGACTGGCGGCAACCGGTACGGCCGACCCGGCGCTGCTGGCCCAGGCCGCGGCCTTGGCGGTGCATGCCGCTGAGTACACGCAGGCGCTGTTCCTGCTCCGGGCGCTGTCCGAGGAGCAGCACGGTGTCGGCACACGCCTGCTCATGGGCAAGGCACTGTTCGAGACGGGTGACTTCGACCATGCCGAGGCCGTTCTCGCGATGGCCGACGCCGTGGCCGAAGGTGAACGTGAGGTTGTCCCTGTCACGCTGGTGCGGACGCAGAACCTCGTCTGGGGATTGGGCAGTTCCTCCGAGCGGGTGTGGGAGGTACTGGGCGCGGCTCGTCGTCGCGTAGGCAGCCCGTCCGGCCGATTCGCCCTGACGGTCAACGAGGCGATGTGCGCCTTGGCGGTGGGTGACTTCGCCCGTAGCCGGGCTTTGTGTGAAAGCCTCGACCTGGACGACCCGGGGGCTGTCGATGTGCAGACGCGGTTCATCGCCGCGATCACGAAGTCGGCAGCCCTGTCCGCCTTCGGCGCGGCGCAGGAAGCACTGGCGTGGGCGGAAAGGGCCAGGGACGTCATGTCAGCGGCTGAGTCGAATGGCTCCCCCCTCGGCATGCATGAGGCGCTGCATCAGTACCAGTCGATCCGTGTCCTCGCCCTGACGGAGGACGGCCGGCTCAACGAGGCCCGCTCGGTCGCAGAAGGGATTCATGCCGCCCTGGCCAGGGAACCCGTCTCGGCTCCCACTTCGCACCGGCTCCTGGAGTTTCACCTGGCGCGCGCCCAGTGGTTTGCCGGTCACCCCGGGTCGGCGCGCCGTTGGTACGCCCAGGTGGCTTACGCGTCGCGCCCCCACACTGCCAACCCTTTGTCGATGGCACTGGCAGGCCTGGCGGCGTCTGCCGCCTTGCAAGGTGACGTGGAGGCGGCGGAGAAGGCTTGGACCGAGCGTTGTCGACTGGGTACGGCGGTGCGTCTGCCGGAAGAGATGCTGGGCGAGGCGTGGCTCTGTGTCGCGCGCGGCGAGCTGACGCGTGCACGGACGATTTTGGGCTCGGCGGCACGAGAGGCTCGAGAACGACACCAGATCTCCTTCGAAGCCATTCTCCTGACGGACCTCACTCGGCTCGGCGGCGCTCGGGAGGCCGCCGGCCGCCTGAGGGAGATCGCCGAAACGGGTGACAACCGCTTTCACAAGGCTCGGTCGGACCTTGCCACCGCATGGGCAGCTGAGGATCCTGAAGGACTCCTCGTTGTCGGGGACCGACTGGAGACCATGGGAGCGGACCTGTTGGCTGCCGAAGCGTGTGCCACCGCGGCAAAGCTCCTGCGAGCGAACGGCAGCGGACGGCCTTCGCGAGCCGCCGCCATCAGGGCCCGGAACCTCGCGGCACGTTGTGAAGGTGCCCGCACCCCTGCTCTCCTGATCACCGAAGCCGGTGCCTCACTGACGAAAAGGGAACAGGAAATAGCATTGCTCGCCGCCCGGGGACTCCTCAGCAAGGACATAGCGGCACGGCTCACCCTCTCGGTCCGAACCGTCGACAACCACCTGCAACGCATCTACGGCAAGATGGGCATCACCACACGTCAAGAACTCGCAGCACACCTCGACCGGGCTCCTTGAGCAGCTGTGACAGGGTCCGCAGAGGAGAAGCCGCGGTTGACCACGACGGTCGGCGACCGCTTTTGGCCGCTTGGCGCGCTCGTTCGTCCCCGCAGGTTCGGCACAGGAAACAGTCCACACCGAGTCCGAGGTGGCTGGCCTCATTTGCGGTGGCGGTATGGGTGAACGCGGGCGCGGTCGGGAAGCATCGTGGCCAGCAGCGCGCCGGTCGCGGCCACGGCGGCGAGGCCGATGAGCGTGGGGCCCATCGCCGAGGTCCAGGCCGCGCTCGTCCAGCCGGACTCCGCACCCCCGTCTCCACCAGCACCCTGTGCCGGGAGGGTCATCAGTGACGTCGCCGCAGCGACGCCCAGCGCCGGGCCGATGTTCATCGCGGTCTGCTGCAGACCGCCGGACACGCCCTCCGCCCCGAGGGGCGCCTCCCGCACGACGACGGCGGTCGCCGTGACCATGACGGGGCAGAAGCCGGCACCGATGACAAGGAAGGAGAGGCCGGTTGCCATCGGCGTCGACTGCCCGTCGAGGCGCGACGCCAGAAGGATGCCGAGCGCGAGAAGCGCCATTCCCGCCACCGCCGTGCGCCGGTGGCCCAGCCGGCGCTGGAGCAGCGCTGACGCAGGGGCGCCCAGGACCATCACCGCCGCCAGAGGCAGCATGCGCAGCGCACTTGAGAACGGGTCCAGTCCGAGGACGTGTTGGAGCAGGTATGTGGCGAGGAAGAGGGTTCCGAGCAGCGCCGCGGACGCCGACACCAGGACGGCCAGCGACGCCATGAGGGGCACCGACCGCAGCACGTCGGGCGGTACGAGCGGACTCGCGGTCCGCCGCTCGTAGGCAACGAAGGCGGCTCCGGCGGCCGCCGCGGCGAAGACCGCAAGGGTGGTCGCCGCGGTCCAGCCGGTCCCGGGCAGTTCCACGAGGGCGTGCACCAGGCTCCCGAGGGACACAGCGAACAGGCAGGCTCCGGGCAGGCCGAGACCTCCGCGGGCGTGGTCGGCGCACTCCGGCTCCGGTGTCCGCACGAGGAGGACGAGCACACCGACGGTGAGCGCGGGCACGACGCTCAGGAAGAAGACCGAGCGCCAGCCCAGATGGACGGCGAGTGCGCCGCCGACGAGAGGCCCGGCGGCGACCGCGAGGCCGATGGCGCTGGTGCGCAGCGCGATGGGCATGGCGAGCCGGTCGGGTGGGTAGGCGGCGCGGAGCATTCCGAGCGTGGCAGGCTGCAGCAGGGCGCCGAAGACGCCCTGGAGCACACGCAATCCGATCACGAGTCCGGCGCTGCCGGCGAGGCCGATCGCCGCCGACGTGACGCTGAAGCCCAGCGCCCCCACGGCGAAGATGCGGCGGTGACCGAAGCGGTCGCCGAGCCGGCCCGCGAACACGAGCAGACTCGCCACGGCGATCAGATATCCGGTGCTGGTCCACTGGATCTGCGTGAACGACGCGTGGAGTTCGCGCTGCATGACCGGCTGCACAACGGTGAGCACGGAGCCGTCCACGGCGACCACCACCGCACCGGTGATGCTGCTGGTGAGGGCTATTCGCTGGAGGCCACGCCGGCCCGGTGGCGCCGTGGTGCCGGTCGGTGGGACGCTCATCGGGTACATGGACCAAGGTGCGCGTCCAGGGCGGCGCCCAGCAGGGGCTCGACGTCGTCGCTGCCCGTGGCGAGCTGGAGGCTTCCCCAGCCCCACAACTGCGCGATGCCGTGCAGATTCGCCCACAGCGCACCGGCGACGATCACCGGTTCGGAGGCGAGGCCGACTCCATCGCCCATGCCGGATTCCGTCCGTGCCCGGCCGACGAGGTCCACGAGGGTGCGGTACAACGGCAGGCTTGTCTCGCGAAGGCCCAGCTCGTTGCTCTCCAGCAGATCGTGACGGAACATCAGGTCGTACATGCCGCGCTCGGTCCTGGCGAAGTCGAGGTACACCCGTCCGAACAGAACGAGTTGCGCCCGTGGGTCGTCCTCAAGCCGGGCGGCGGCGACGGCCTCGGTCGCCCGCGCGGCGACGTCCTCGAAACCGCGGCGGGCGATCGCCGACAGCAGTGTCAGGTGGGTCGGGAAGTAGCGGCGTGGGGCGCCGTGCGAGACACCCGCCCTGCGGGCGATCTCCCGCAGGGACAGGGCCTGCATGCCCTCCTTCTTCACGAGATCGACGCCGACGTCGACCAGCCGGGCGCGCAGACCCGTGTCCCGTTCGCTCATGGACCCTGTCTACAGGACTTGAGTAGACACTGTCTACTCCCTGGGTGCGCCCCGACCCCTACAAGGTCCGCCGGTATCCGTGCCGGTACCGGTCAGCTGGCCGTGCCCCCCACGCGTTCCTCGACGGCAGACAGCACACTGCTCTACAGCCGCGCGCCGACGGTTTCCGGCACCGGCTTGCCGACTTCAGCAGCCGCCGATGCCCGCCGTCCGGCTGTCCGGCAGCCGACACAGTCAGGGTGCCCTTGACGCGCGGTGAGGTCCTTGACGCGCCAGTCCCACTGGTCAGCCGGACGAGGGCCGCTCGGCTTGCCCCAACCGGCCAGATGAAGAACCCAGGTGACGATCACGGACAGCGCGATGATCGCGATGCCTACGGCGATCGCAGGACCGGATACAGAGACGATGCCGAGGCTGGCGACGCCGAAGCCGATCGTTGCGAGGGAGGTGCCGGTCCACCCCGCCACCGTGTGACCCATGTCCACATCACCATGTGCGCTCATCAATACTCCCGAAGCCTTGCCGGTGAGCCGCAGCTCGTACGTCGAAGGACAGCCTGGATCACCGGAAGCGATCAGCACTTGAGCAGGAACTACTCACTCATGGACGGGAGCCGGGGCGCACGAGCGGGTTCAACGGCTTCCTCGCCGAAGGGGTGATCACCGGTGGGCTGCAGAAGGCACGCGGAGGTCGTGTGGACAGCGCCTGCTGCGCCCCGCCGGCTCGCTCGTGGGGCAGGACCTTGTCGCCCGGTAGCGGGTGTCGATGTCCCCGGTGAGCAGCCGGGGCGCCCCGGCTGCTCACCGGGGCGGGGCGGGGCGGCCGGTCAGATCTTCTTGATCTCCCAGAAGCGGAAGACGGTCGATGCGTCCAATGTCCATTCCAGGCCTGTGATGTTGCGGTAGGCCACCGCGTACTGCTTGCCCTGCCAGAGCGGCAGGATGGGCAGTTCCGCCGCGACCAGGTCCTGGAGCTCCCCGTACTGCTGCTCGGTGGCGGCCCGGTCGGTGACGGCGGCGGTCCGGGGGAGGATCGAGCCGGTGATCCTCTTGTTCTGGTAGTGGTTGCCGAGGACGTTGTCCTCGCCGAAGAAGGGCTGGGTGAAGTTGTCGGGGTCGGGGTAGTCGGGGACCCAGCCCTTCACGTAGACGCCGTACTTCCCGGCCGCGATGTCCTTCTCGTACTGCTCGAATCCGACCGACGTGACCGTCACATCGAACAGGCCGCTGTCGTTGAGCTGCTGGGCGATCGCCTTGAACTCCTGGTCGGTCGCGGGGCCGTAGCGGCTCGGCGTGGACCAGAGGGTGAGCTTCACCTTGTCGTTGATGCCGGCGGAGCGCAGTGCCCGCTTCGCCCGCTGCGGCTGCGGACTGCCGCCGTACATGTCGAAGTAGGCGGTGTTGTGGCCGGTGATGCCGGCCGGGACGATCGAGTACAGCGGGGTTGCCGTGGACCGGTAGACGTCCCGGACCAGGGCGTCGCGGTCGACGAGGTACGCGATGGCCTTGCGCACGCCGAGCCTGCCGACGACCGGGTCGTTGAGGTTGAAGACCAGGTGCTGCACCTCTGCGCCGGTGCCCTCGATGACCTCGATCCCCTGGGCGTCCGCCGACGCCGAGCCCTGGAGCTCGGATATGTCGCCCGCGGTCAGTCCTCGGTAGGCGATGTCGACCCGCCCCTCGCCGAGCGCCGATGCCAGCGCCTTCTGGTCGCTGTGGAAGAGCTTGAGGGTGATACCCGAGTTCTGCGCCTTGGCGGTGCCCCGGTAGCGGGAGTTGAGCGAGAAGACCGCCTTGTCCTTGCTGTACGAGTCGAGCTTGTACGGCCCCGAGCCGACCGCCTTGCCGTCGGTGCGCAGCGCGTCGGCCTCGTACTCACGGTGGTCCACGATGGAGCCGGCGCCCGAGGCGATCTTGCTCGGGAAGGTGGCGTCGGGGGCGTTGAGCCGGAAGACGACCGTCTTCTCGTCGGGCGTCTCGATCCTGTCGATGGTGGAGAGCAGAGGCATGGGGCCCGCGTCGCTGGCGATCTTCCGCACACGCTCGAAGGAGAACTTCACATCCTCCGACGTCAGAGGGTTGCCGTTGCTGAACGTCAGACCGTCGCGCAGCGTGCAGCGGTAGACCCTGCTGCCACCCTCGTCGAAGGCGCAGCGCTCGGCCGCCTCCGGCTGTGGGGTGGAGCTGCCCTTGGGGAAGCTGAGCAGCGACTGGAAGACGTTGTTGAACAGCAGCCAGGAACCGGGGTCGTAGCCTGCCGCCGGATCAGTGGCGAGGACCTCGTCCGACATGCCTATGACCAGAGAGCCGCCGTCGGAACCGGCACCGCCCTCCTGGTCGCCGCAGCCGCTCAACAGGCCGGCCGCCACCCCCGCCGCGAGCGGGATGGTCAGCCACTTGTCACGTGCCTTCACAGAACTGTGCCTCTGATCTCTTGTGCCACAGGGGCGGCGATGTGCCCTGCCGAATGTTACAAGTCGGACGGGTTGCCGGCGCAGCCGGCCGGACGCCACGCGAAACGGCGGTGGCGCAGCGCCCAGCACGCCTGCCCCGGACGGGCGCCGTTTGGGCATGTGCTGTCGGCGCCCGCGGCCACTTTGCGTAACCTCGTCGTCAGAAGGGCACCGGACAGCTATTCCGCCACCGCTCCGCCGGTCGCGGTGCAAAGGGGTGCTGGATGTCGATGACGAGCCGGCGCGACCTGCTGGCCAAGTCCGCGGGAGCGGTGGCGGTCGCCCTCGTGCCCAGCTCCGGCGCGGCCCGTGTGAGCACACCACGGGAGCGGCCCGTCACCACGATCGACGGGCGCGTGGACTGGGACGCCTTGCGGGCGCAGTTTCGCCTGGAGCCCGGATGGGCGAACCTTGCGCTGTTCTATCTGGCCTCGCATCCGAAGGTGGTGCGGGATGCGGTGGAGCATGTGAGCGAACAGGTCGACGCCAATCCTCTCTCGGTGCCCACGGGGCTGTCGCTGCCCGACGGTCCTACCGGATGGTCCCGGGTACGCCAGGCGCTCGCGGCCTGTCTGGGAGGCAGGGCCGAGGACATCGCGGTGACGGCGAGCACGAGCATCGGGCTGGGCGTCTTCTACAACGGCCTCCTGACCCGTCCGGGACAGGAGTTCCTGCTGACCGAGCACGACCACATCTCCCATCGCACGGCCGCCCGGCTGGCGGCCGACAAGCACGGCAACACGCTGCGGCTGGCCTCCTGGTTCGCCGATCCGGCCACCGCGACGGCGGACGGCATCGCTGCGGCGGTCGGCGAGGCGATTCGCCCGAACACCAGAGTCGTGGGGATCACCTGGGTGCAGTCGAGCACGGGGCTTCGGATGCCGGTGCGCGCGGTGGCCGACGTGGTGCGCCGAGCCAATGAGGGCCGCAGCCCTGCCGACCGGTGCCTGCTGGTCGTCGACGGCGTGCACGGCCTGGCGGCGATCGACGAGGATGCCGCCGGCCTGGGCGCGGACGTGGTGATCGCAGGAACGCACAAATGGTTGTTCGGTCCAAGGGGAACGGGGCTGGTCTGGGTGGCGCCGGACGTCCTCGACCAACTGCGGCCCACATTCGTGAGCTTCATCAGCGGCGGGGGAGCAGCACCCTTGTCGCCCGGCGGGTTCCTGGCGTTCGAGCATGCCTTCGCCCTGCCGGTGGCGGTAGCGCTGCATGAGCAGCTGGGCCGAGCACGCGTTGCTGCCCGCATCACACAGCTGTCGACGCGGGTGAAACAAGGACTGAGCCGCATCCCGGGGGTCACCGTGCACACCCCTGCCGACCCGGAGCTGTCAGCGGGCATCACGTGTTTCAGCGTGGCCGGACGCACCCATCAGCAGGTCGTCGACCATGCCGCCACCCACCGCGTGCGGCTGTCCACCTCGACGTACGCCCGGATCGGTACCGCCGTCATCAACACACCAGCCGAGATCGACACCGCTCTGAACAGCGTGGACGATCTCGCCCGCTGAGAACCGCTCGCGGAGGCCTCGTGCGCCGCAGCGGCTCCAGCCGCAGTGACGCCGCGGTCCCTCCCGGGAGGAGGGTGTCAGCCGTCGTAGGTGTGGAAGCCCCGGCTGGTGTGTCGAGGGGAGCGGCCGGCTGTGCGACCGCCAGGGGCGTACGGCTCAACGCGGTGGGGGGACGTCGCCGAGTCGGAAGGTGAGCTCGTGCGCTTCCGGTCCGCCGTCCACGGCCAGACGCACCACGGCTCCCACCCGCACGGCGCCTGGTGACACACCGATGACCCTGGAGCGCAGCCAGAACCCTTCCCTCATGTCGATGATGGCGAGCACTCGGGGGTTACCGGTGCTCCGGCCGACGACGGTGAGATGGCGAACGACGCCGGTGCCGGCGCTGCGCTCCCATGCCAGATCGGTGGAAGCGCAGACCGGGCACAGCAGGCGGCGGAAGGCAGCGGTGTGGCACCACCGGCAGCGCTGGAAGTACAGTTCGCCGCCCCGCACCCCGTCCTGCGACATCCCGCCGAGATCGTCCGAGTCTGCAGGTGGCACATGCACGGCGCTGGAAGCGCCACTCCCTCGGAGGGGCTCGTTGTCCGCGGTCTCGATCGCTGCATAGAACACCGTGTCATCTCCCTGCACGCGCAGCCGGAGGCATCCGAAGCGTTCCGCGACGGGAGGTGATGGCCCACCTCGGTCACGGCTGGAGCACGCAGGCCGCGTCGCGGCCGCGTGCCAGCGAGACTATGGCACTGAGTGCCACCTGTAAAGGAACTCAGTTCCCCCAGTTGAGGTCGGGTGTGCGATCAGCTCTCCTCGAGGGCGGTCTCGATCCCGCGGACCACGCGCCACATCGGTGTTCTGCGCTTCGCGACCAGGACCACCACGTCCTCCGCCTCTCGCCCGCCGGCCCCTTGAGCCTCCGCCGCCGGACCCCAGGCGCTCTGTACGTAGTCGAGGACGGGGTCCATGCGGGCCGCGACGTCCCCCTGCCCGCCGGAGCGGAGCCATGACCGAAGGGCGTGGTTGTGGGCCGCGACGACGGAGGCCGCGATCACATCGGCCCGCAGGGTCCCCTCGGACCAGCCGGCGAAGCGCCGACGCAGGTAGTCGGCGAGGGTGCGCTCGTATCGCCACACCACGGACAACTCATGGTTGCGCAGCCCCGGCACGCTCTTGGTCAGGCGATATCTCTGCACGGAGAAGGAGGGGTTGTCGGCGTACATCCGCATGACGAGGCGAGCGGCGTCGCAGACCCGTGCCACGGGTTCCTCGTCGCCGCCCGTCTGCAGGAAGGCCGTCATCTCGGCGAGACACCGTTCGTGATCGGGGAAGACCACGTCCTCCTTGGAGGGGAAGTAGCGGAAGAAGGATCTCCGGCCCACACCGGCGAGCGCGACGATGTCGTCGATCGTGGTCTGCTCGAATCCGCGCTCCAGGAACAACTCGAACGCCGCCGCGATCAGGGCATCGCGCATCGAGGGCTTCACGTCGCCGCCGCCCCCCGGACCGTGTCCACGCACCTCGCTCATGCCGGGAACATAGCACCGGACGCGACCGCCCCCGGGTGGCGTGCGGCCGGTCCCGCGCCACCGGGGCGGGGGCTGGATTCATGGCACTCAGTGTGCATACTGGAGGGTACTTAGTGCCATCTTCGTTGCCGTCGCTGCCTATGGCGGCCGGGACAGACTGGGGTAGCCCCATGCGCCACGACTTCGTTCTCTTCCGCCTCTCCGAGGAGCACGACATGCTCCGCGAGACGGTCCGCTCCCTCGCCGAGGCGAAGATCGAGCCGTTCGCCGCGGCGGTGGACGAGGAGGCGCGCTTCCCGCAGGAGGCGCTCGACGCGCTCGTCGCCGCCGACCTGCACGCCGTGCACGTCCCGGAGACGTACGGCGGCGCGGGCGCGGACGCGCTGGCCACGGTCATCGTGATCGAGGAGGTGGCCCGCGTCTGCGCGTCCTCGTCCCTGATCCCCGCGGTGAACAAGCTGGGCTCCCTGCCTGTGATCCTCTCCGGCTCCGAGGAGCTGAAGAAGAAGTACCTGGGCCCGCTCGCCAAGGGCGACGCGATGTTCTCGTACTGCCTCTCGGAGCCCGACGCGGGCTCGGACGCGGCCGGCATGAAGACCAGGGCCGTGCGCGACGGCGACTTCTGGGTCCTGAACGGCGTGAAGCGCTGGATCACCAACGCCGGTGTCTCCGAGTACTACACGGTCATGGCCGTCACCGACCCGGACAAGCGCTCCAAGGGCATCTCCGCCTTCGTCGTCGAGAAGTCCGACGAGGGCGTCTCCTTCGGCGCGCCGGAGAAGAAGCTCGGCATCAAGGGCTCGCCGACGCGCGAGGTCTACCTCGACAACGTCCGCATTCCCGCGGACCGCATGATCGGCGCGGAGGGCACGGGCTTCGCGACGGCGATGAAGACGCTGGACCACACCCGCATCACGATCGCGGCGCAGGCGCTGGGCATCGCGCAGGGCGCGCTCGACTACGCCAAGGGCTACGTCAAGGAGCGCAAGCAGTTCGGCAAGCCGATCGCGGACTTCCAGGGCATCCAGTTCATGCTCGCGGACATGGCGATGAAG
>NZ_JBFAOY010000037.1:0-53728 GCF_040675505.1 Streptomyces sp. NPDC049597 | reverse complement strand
TCCGGATCCAGATTGTTCTGCAGCATCCGCAACGCGGCCTCCTGCTGCCAGCCCAGAGCGCTCAGCTCCGTACCGCGCGGGGCCCGAACGGGGCGTGCGCCTTCCAACATGTTCTTCCTTTCGGTGACGGCCTCGCGGGGCCGTCGTGGGAGGGGGCGGGGGAACGGACGAGGGGTCAGACGAGGGGACCGGTGACGGCCTCGGCGGCGCTCAGGGCGCGGCCGGATGCGACGCACCGGACGGCCGCCTCGATCTCGGGAGCGAGGTAGCGGTCCGTGCCGGGTCCCGGCACGTCCCGGCGGAGCTCCGCGACGACGGCGGCCGTCGCCGGGGAGGGCGCCAGCGGTGCGCGCAGATCGAGGGCGCGGGCGGCCGTGAGGAGTTCCACCGCGATGACCCGCGTCAGACCGTCGATGGCGCGGCGCAGTTTGCGGGCCGCCGACCAGCCCATCGAGACGTGGTCCTCCTGCATGGCGCTGGAGGGGATGGAGTCGACGGAGGCGGGCGCGGCCAGCCGCTTGAGCTCCGAGACGATGGCGGCCTGCGTGTACTGGGCGATCATGTGGCCCGAGTCCACTCCGGGGTCGTCGGCGAGGAACGCGTTCAGACCGTGGTTGCGCGCCACGTCGAGGAAGCGGTCGGTGCGCCGCTCGGCGACGGAGGCGACGTCGGCGACGGAGATGGCGAGGAAGTCGAGGACGCAGGCGACCGGGGCCCCGTGGAAGTTCCCGTTGCTCTCCACCCGGCCGTCGGGGGTCACCACAGGGTTGTCGACGGCGCTCGCCAGCTCGCGCGACGCCACGAGCGCGGCATAGGCAGTGGTGTCGCGCGCGGCGCCGTGGACCTGCGGGGAGCAGCGCAGCGAGTACGCGTCCTGTACCCGGGTGCACTCGGGACCGCGGTGGCTCGCGACGATCGCCGACCCGGCGAGCAGGGCCCTCAGATTCGCGGCGCTGTCCGCCTGGCCGGGGTGGGGGCGCAGGGCCTGGAGATCGGCGGCGAAGACGGCGTCGGTGCCGAGCTGGCCCTCGACGCTCATGGCGGCGCCGATGTCCGCGGTGGCGAGCAGCCGGCGCAGGTCGTGGCAGGCCAGGATCAGCATGCCGAGCATGCCGTCCGTGCCGTTGATGAGCGCCAGGCCCTCCTTCTCGTGCAGCGTGACGGGCTCGATGCCGGCCGCGGCCAGCGCCTCGGCCGCGGGGCGCAGGACACCGTCGGCGTCGCGCACGTCGCCCTCGCCCATGACGGCGAGCGCACAGTGGGCGAGGGGAGCCAGGTCGCCGGAGCAGCCGAGAGAGCCGTACTCGTGCACGACCGGGGTGATGCCGGCGTTGAGCAGCGCGGCGTACGCCTGCGCGGTTTCCAGCCGGACACCGGTGCGGCCCGTCGCGAGAGTCGACAGGCGCAGCAGCATCAGTGCGCGGACGACCTCGCGCTCGACCTCGGGGCCGGTGCCGGCGGCGTGCGAGCGGACGAGGCTGCGCTGAAGCTGTGCGCGCAGCTCGGTGGGGATGTGCCGGGTGGCGAGGGCCCCGAAGCCGGTCGACACACCGTAGTGCGGGGTCGTGTCCCCGGCGAGGGCCTCGATCACCTTGCGGCTGTGGACGATCGCGTCCTGTGCCGCCGAGGACAGGGACACGGTCGCCCCATGACGGGCGACGGACACGACATCGTCGGCGGACAGCGCGCCGACGTCTACGAGAACATTTGCCATGCCTCCATGAAGCACGAGGTCACAGCGGTGCCACCATGGCCGACCGTGAGGTTGTGTCTGGTATCCAAGACATTGGGTCTGGTATCCCAGACGACATCAGGCGCGCATGGGGACGCCCTGCCGGCCGGGGCGCGGTAGCGTCGCGGCATGTCGATCGTTCCCGCCGCCGCGCAGGTGCTGGCCGTCCTGCGCTACCTCGCCCGGCAGGTCGGTCCGGTGCAGGCGGCGGCCATCAGCCGAGACGTGGGACTGCCCCGCTCGACGACGTACCACCTCCTCGACACGCTCGTGCGCGAGGGGTTCGTGGTGCACCTCGCCGACGAACGCCGCTACGGACTGGGTGTCAGCGCCTTCGAACTCGGTTCCGGCTACAGCCGCCAGGCCCCCTTCCAGCGGCTGGCCCGGGTGCCGCTGGCCGCGTTGGTCGACCGCACGGGACACAGCGCGCACCTCGCGGTCCTGCACGGCCGCGAGGTCATCTACGTCATCGAGGAACGGGCGCCGGGCCGGGCCCCGTTGGTGACGGAGGTGGGTGTCCGGCTGCCGGCGCACCTGACGGCCAGCGGCCGGGCGATGCTCGCCCGGCTCGCCCAGGCGCAGGTCCGGGCGCTGTTTCCGGACCCGTCAGCCTTCGTGATGCGCAACGAGGCCGGGCCCCGCTCCCTTTCGGCGCTGCGCGCCCTCCTGGTCGAGGTGCGGCGCCGGGGCTACGCGACGGAGGAGGGCGAGGTCACGCGGGGCTTCTCGTCGGTCGCCGCGCCCGTGCTCGACCACAGTGCCCATCCCATCGCGGGGGTGGCCGTGACGTTCCCGGCCGCCGAGGTGGACCCGGAGCAGCGCGGGCGCATCGCCGAACAGGTCGCGCGCACGGCTGCTGAGCTGAGCCGGCGGGTGGGCGGCGTACCGCCCCTGTGAAGAGGCTGTGAACGCACGCGAGTTGTCGTGTGCCCGTCCAAGTGTCGGCCTTGTGTGCGAGTGTGACGCCTCGGAATAGTGGGCGCCCCATCCTCCGTGTCCGGGCACCCCACGTGCCCGGGCGCGGCCCCCACAGGAGGTCATGTAGTGAAGCACCGGCGCATACCCAGGAGAAAAGCGGCAGTTGCGGGCGGCGCGGTCGTCGCCCTGGTCGCCGCGGCCGTCACTTTCCAGAGTGCGAACGCCAGTGACAGCACCGAGCAGTACGCCCTCAAGTCCCTGACGGCGCCGGCGGCGGGGACGCTCGCCCTCTCGCTGACGCAGGATCTGGGTGCCGACGGCGCCGGCGCCTACTACGACGCCGAGGCCAAGGCCCTCGTGGTGAACGTCGTCTCCGAGGACGCCGCGCAGACGGTGCGCGAGGCGGGCGGGAAGGCCCGGATCGTCGAGAACACGCTCGCCGAACTGACGGGCGCGCGGCAGACGCTGGCCGACAAGGCGCGTATCCCGGGCACCTCCTGGGCGACGGATCCGGTCACGAACAAGCTGGTGGTCACGGCGGACCGCACGGTCGAGGGCGCGGAGCTGACCAAGCTGCAGGAGGTCGTCGAGGGCCTCGGCGCCAAGGCCGAACTCAAGCGGACGAAGGGCGAGTTCAAGCCGTTCGTGGCCGGCGGCGACGCGATCCACTCGGGCGGCGGACGCTGCTCCCTCGGCTTCAACGTCGTCAAGGACGGCGAGCCGCACTTCATCACCGCCGGCCACTGCGGCCAGTCCGGCAGCGAGTGGTCGGACTCGGCGGGCGGCGCGGCCATCGGCACGATGGTCGACTCGCAGTTCCCGGGCAACGACTTCGCGTTGGTGAAGTACAACGGGGACACCGCGCACCCGAGCGAGGTCAACCTCTACAACGGCAGCGCGCAGGCCATCGCCAAGGCGGGTGACGCGACCGTCGGCATGCAGGTGCAGCGCAGCGGCTCCACGACGCAGGTCCACGACGGTGAGGTCACCGCGCTCGATGCGACCGTGAACTACGGCAACGGCGACATCGTCGAGGGCCTCATCCAGACCACGGTCTGCGCCGAGCCGGGCGACAGCGGCGGTTCGCTCTTCGCGGGCGACACGGCGATCGGTCTGACGTCGGGCGGCAGCGGTGACTGCTCGTCGGGAGGCGAGACGTTCTTCCAGCCGGTGACGGAGGCGCTGTCGACGTTCGGCGCGGAAATCGGCTGACCTTGGTGTGACCAGGGGCCCGGAGGCGCTGCCCCCGGGCCCCTCGCATGTGCCCGCCGCCCCACGCGGCCTCTCCTCGGGGCTGCGCCCCGGGCCCGCGTCCCGATCGCGCGGCGGGACCGGGAGTTTCCGCTGTCGGGCCGCTCGTCGGGGGCTGCCGGCTTCGGCCCCGGCGTCGCTGTGCCCGTGGCGGCTGTGCCCCGCGCCCCCGCGTCACGCTGTCATCCGCACCGCGTCGCCGCCCCGGGCGCTGCGTCCTCTGTCCTGGGCCTCGCGTCTCGAGCACCGGGAGTGGCATCGCCGGGCCGCCCGTCGGGGGCTGCCGGTCCTCGCACCCGTGGTGGCCTCCGGCGGTGGATCCCCGAACTCTGCGTTGCTGTGCCCCGGGCTGCGTCCTCTGTCGCGGCCCCGGGTCGCTGTCGCACGGCGGGGCCGTAGTGTCCGCGCCTCCGCACCTGTGTGGTGGCCCGGTCGGTGGGCCCCGACCTCTGCGTTGCTGTGTGTCACCCGCATGCGTCGCTGTGCCCCGGGCTGCGTGCTCTGTCGCGGCCCCGGGTCGCTGTCGCACGGCGGGCCCGAAGTGTCCGCGCCTCCGCACCCGCGTGGTGGCCCCGCGCGGCCAGCGCCGAACCCCACGTCGTCTGTCATCCGCGCCCGCGTCATGCCTGCGTCGCTCTGGCCCGAGCCGCGCGTCCCCGGCATGGCCTGAAGTGCCCTCGTCGGGGCCGCACCGGCCCTCGGGCCGGCAGTCGATCGCCCCGCGCGAAGCGCGGTGGCGGTCCGCGCCCGGCAGGGTGCAGGGCCATGGGGTCCGGGGCGGAGCCCCGGTTCGGGAAGGGGCGGGGTGGGGGAAAGCTCCCGCCCCCGCCGACAGCACCCCCCCGGCCCCGCCGCGCCGCTCCCCCTGGAAGCGCGTGTTCGAGCCCGCGGCCGCTGCCGGGAGAGCCCTCGACGGGGGCCCGTCGTCTGCCCGGCCCACGGCCCAGCGCTCCGCGGGACCCGGTGTTCCCGCAGGTGGGACGCGGTCAAGCGGCTGATGGACGGCCCGGGGCGGACGCGAACGGCACACGCCCCACGATCATCGTACGAGTGTTCGAAATTTGGTCTATGGTGGAAAGGACAGGGGAGGTGAGACGGGCTGATCCAGGAGGTGCGGATGCCGGGCTTCACGCATCTGCACACCGTTTCCGGGTTCTCCGTGCGATACGGGGCCTCCCACCCGGAGCGGCTTGCCGAGTGCGCTGCCGAGCGGGGCATGGACGCCCTCGCGCTGACGGACCGCGACACCCTCGCGGGGACGGTCCGCTTCGCCGAGGCGTGCTCCGGCGCGGGCGTACGGCCGCTGTTCGGTGTGGACCTCGCGGTGGGGGAGCGCGAACACCGGGAGGGACCCGCCGAACGCCGCCGCACACCGGTCCGCGGAGGCGCGTTCATCGACGAATCCGCGCCTCGGACCGTCTTCCTCGCCCGCTCCCGCCAGGGCTGGGCCGACCTGTGCCGGATGATCACCGCCGCCCATGCGGCCGACCGGGAGAGCCCGCTGCTGCCGTGGCACGACAACCACGGCGACGGGCTGACCGTGCTCCTCGGCCCCTCCTCCGAGGTCGGACGCGCGCTCGCCGCCGGCCGCCCCGACCGCGCCGCCGGGCTGCTTGCCCCCTGGCGGGAGCGGTACGGCGACCGGCTGTGCCTGGAGGTCGTCCACCACGGCCGTACCGGCACCGGCCCCGGCTCGCTGCGGCACGCCGCCCGTACCCTCGGCCTCGCCGCCGACCAGGGCGTACGGGCCGTGCTGACCAACGCCGTCCGGTACGCGGACCCCGGCCTCGGCCCGGTCGCCGACGTCCTCGACTCGGCCCGCCGGCTCGTGCCCGTGGACCCGCGCAAAGAACTCGACAGCGGTGAGCGCTGGCTCAAGGACCCGGCCGCCATGGCCCGTGCCGCCGAGCTGGTCGCCGAGGCCGCCGGCTTCCGGCGCGACACCGCGCACCGGCTGCTCACGATGACCGAGGAGACGGCCGCGGCCTGCCTGGTCGACCCCGAGGACGACCTGGGGATCGGCAGCGTGCACTTCCCGGAGCCCCACCTCGTCGGCGCCGAACACCGCACCGCGCAGCGGGTGCTCGCCTCCCGTGCCGCGGCCGGCATGGTGCTGCGCGGCTACGAGGGCCGGCGCGCCTACTGGGAGCGGATGCACCACGAGCTGGACATCATCGCCCACCACGGATTCGCCTCCTACTTCCTGACCGTCGCGCAGGTGGTCGACGACGTGAAGCGGATGGGCGTCCGGGTGGCCGCGCGCGGCTCCGGGGCCGGGTCCCTCGTCAACCACCTCATCGGCATCGCGCACGCCGATCCGGTCGAGCACGGGCTGCTGATGGAGCGCTTCCTGTCCAAGCGCCGCCGGGTGCTGCCCGACATCGACATCGACGTCGAGTCCGCCCGCCGCCTCGACGTCTACCGCGCGATCATCGGCCGCTTCGGCGAGGAGCGGGTCGCGACCGTCGCCATGCCCGAGACCTACCGGGTGCGCCACGCCGTACGGGACGTGGGCGCGGCCCTGTCGATGGACCCGGCCGAGATCGACCGGATCGCCAAGTCCTTCCCGCACATCCGGGCCCGCGACGCGCGTGCCGCGCTCGACGAGCTGCCCGAACTCCAGCCGGTCGCCATGGAGTTGAAGCGGCGCGGACGGCTGTGGGAGCTGGTCGAGGCGCTGGACGCCCTGCCGCGCGGTGTCGCCATGCACCCGTGCGGTGTGCTGCTCTCCGACTCCTCCCTGCTCGCCCGCACCCCCGTGGTGCCCACGAGCGGCGAGGGCTTCCCCATGTCGCAGTTCGACAAGGACGACGTGGAGAGGCTCGGGCTGCTCAAACTCGACGTCCTCGGCGTGCGGATGCAGTCGGCGATGGCGCACGCGGTCGCCGAGGTGCGCCGGGTCTCGGGGGAGGAGGTCGATCTCGACTCCCTGCCGCCCGGGGATCCGGGCGCGTACCGCCTGATCAGGTCCACCGAGACGCTGGGCTGCTTCCAGATCGAGTCCCCGGGCCAGCGCGACCTGGTCGGGCGCCTGCAGCCGGAGAACTTCCACGACCTGGTCGTGGACATCTCGCTGTTCCGGCCGGGGCCGGTCGCGGCGGACATGGTCCGGCCGTTCATCGAGGCCCGGCACGGCCGCGCGCCCGTCCGCTACCCGCATCCCGATCTGGAGGGGCCGCTGAAGGAGACGTACGGGGTGGTCGTCTTCCACGAGCAGATCATCGAGATCGTGAACATCATGACCGGCTGCGGCCGGGACGAGGCCGACCGGGTGCGGCGCGGGCTCTCCGATCCCGAGTCGCAGGGCAGGATCAAGGTCTGGTTCGCGCAGCGCGCCGGGGCGAAGGGGTACGGGCCCGACGTGGTCGCCCGCACCTGGGAGATCGTCGAGGCGTTCGGCTCGTACGGCTTCTGCAAGGCGCACGCGGTCGCCTTCGCGGTGCCCACGTACCAGTCGGCCTGGCTCAAGGCGCACCACCCGGCGGCCTTCTTCGCCGGACTGCTCACGCACGACCCCGGGATGTACCCGAAGCGGCTGCTGCTGGCGGACGCGCGGCGGCGCGGGGTGCCCGTGCTGCCGTTGGACGTCAACCGGTCGGGCGCCGCCCATCGAATCGAACTGGTGTCTGGCGATGAGGGCGGCGAGGGGTCCGGGAGGTGGGGCCTGCGGCTCGCCCTCGGGGACGTCCACGGCATCAGCGAGGCCGAGAAGTCACGCATCGAGGCCGGGCAGCCCTACTCCTCGCTCCTGGACTTCTGGCAGCGCGCCCGTCCCGGCCGGCCCGTCGCCGAACGGCTCGCCCAGGTCGGCGCCCTCGACGCCTTCGGCGCCAACCGCCGGGACCTGCTGCTGCACCTCGCCGAACTCCACCGCGGCGGACGCAAAGCGGCGTCGTACGGCAGTCAGCTCCCGCTCGACCAGGGGAGGAAGACCGCTTCCGTCGGCCTGCCCGATCTCGGTGACGCGGAACGCCTCAGCGCCGAGCTGGGCGTGCTCGGCATGGACGCCTCCCGTCACCTGATGGAGGATCACCGCGCCTTCCTGGCCGAGCTGGGCGTGCTCTCCGCACAGCGGCTGCGCGGTGCGCGGCACGGCCAGACGGTGCTGGTCGCGGGCGCCAAGGCGGCCACCCAGACGCCGCCGATCCGGTCCGGCAAGCGGGTCATCTTCACCACGCTCGACGACGGCACCGGCCTGGTCGACCTCGCCTTCTTCGACGACAGCCACGCCGCCTGCGCCCACACCGTCTTCCACTCCTGGCTGCTGCTGGTGCGCGGAGTGGTGCAGCGGCGCGGACCGCGCAGCCTCAGCGTGGTGGGCGCGGCCGCCTGGAACCTGGCCGAACTGGCGGAGCTGCGCAGCACCGGCGGCCTCGACGCGGTCGCGGCCCGGCTGGCGGCCCCGGCCGCGCACCCGGACGGCGACGCCGCGGGCGGCCGCCGGATCCAGCTGCCGACGGGCTACGAGATGAACCCGTGGGCCGATCTGCGGCCGGCCGGTGACACGGCCGCCACCGGAAGGAAGCTGTGGCACCAGAGCCCGGGGAGCGCCGGATGATCCTCTACGTACGTTTCCTGCTGCCCCCGGCGTCCGAGGAGGCCGGGGCCGAGGCGATGCTGCCCGACCTGCTCGGGGTGGCCGGGGACATCAGTCCTGTCGTCCAGGCGCTGCCGCCCGACGCCGCGCTCGTCGACGTCCGGGGCGCGGAACGGTACTTCGGCCGGGACACGGCCGAGCTCGCCTCCCTGCTGCGGGTGCGGGCGCTGGCGCACTGCGGGGTGGACTGCGTCATCGGCGCCGGCCCCGGCCCGATGCTCGCCCGGATGGCGGCGCGGGAGGCCGTGCCCGGTACGACCCTGGTGGTGGCGCGGGACGAGACCGCCGCCTTCCTGGCGGACAAGCCGGTCGCCGCGCTCGACGGCGTCGGGCGCGCGACGGCCCGCACCCTGTCCGCCTACGGTCTCGACTCCGCCGGACGCGTCGCCGACGCGCCGATCGCCGTGGTCCAGCGGATCCTGGGCGCGCGGGCCGGCCGTGAGGTGTGGGAGCGGGCACGCGGCATCGACCGCACGACGGTCGTCCCGGACGCCCTCTCCTCTTCGGTCGCCGCAGAACGGAGCTTCCCCTTCGACGAGTTGGACCGGACGCAGCACCGCAGGGCGCTGCTCTCGCTCGCCGAGGAGCTCGGCACGCGGATGCGCGGCGAGCACGAGGTGTGCCGCTCCCTGACCCTCACCGTGCGCTACGCCGACCGGTCCACGACCGTCCGTACCCGTACCCTGTGCGAGCCGACCGCCCACTCCGCGGCACTCACCGGCGCCGCGTACGCCCTGTACGCGTCGCTCGCACTGCAGCGGGCCCGGGTGCGCGGGCTGTCGCTGCGCGCCGAGGGTCTGATGCCGGCCGAACGCGCCACCCGGCAGCTGTCGTTCGACCCGGCCGACGAACGGGCGCGCCGGATCGAGGCCGTGGCTGACCAGGCACGCGCCAGGTTCGGTCCGAGGGCGGTCCTGCCGGGGTCGCTGGCCGCATAGGTCACCGGCCGCCAGGGCGCGGCAGCGGTGCAGGCGGCGGGGGCGCGCGGCCCGGGCTGCTGTTGACGAAGAGTCAGTCTTTACCGGCACGTCACTTCCCCGTGCGGTTACCGATCCGTAGGTTGTTGTGTGCACGGCAAGCACATTCAGCCATCGCAACTCCCTTGAGCCGCAAGGAGACCGATCGATGCTGCCTTGGAAACGTGCGCTCCGACCACTGTCAGCCTTCCTGCTGGCCGTCGCCGTCGCTCTCGTCCCCACTGCCACCGCAACCGCCGCCACCACCGCCACCGCCCCCACCAGTGGCTGGAACGACGACACCTGCAAGCCCTCCGCCGCCCATCCCCGCCCCGTCGTCCTCGTCCACGGAACCCTCGGCAACTCCGTCGACAACTGGCTCGCCCTCGCGCCGTACCTGGTGAAGCGCGGCTACTGCGTCTTCTCCCTCGACTACGGGCAGCTCCCCGGCGTGCCCTTCTTTCACGGCCTCGGTCCCATCGACAAGTCGGCGGAGCAACTCGACGCCTATGTCGACCGGGTCCTCGCCGCCACCGGCGCCACCGAGGCCGACATCGTCGGCCACTCCCAGGGCGGCATGATGCCGCGCTACTACCTCAAGTACCTGGGCGGCGCGGACAAGGTGAACGCCCTCGTCGGCATCGCGCCGAGCAACCACGGCACCACCCCGGGCGGGCTCACCAAGCTCCTGCCGTACTTCCCGGGCGCCGCCGACCTCCTGAGCGAGCACACCCCCGCACTCGCCGACCAGGTCGCCGGATCGGCCTTCCTCACCAAGCTCAACGCGGGCGGCGACACCGTGCCCGGCGTGCGCTACACGGTCATCGCCACCCGCTACGACCAGGTCGTCACGCCCTACGGGTCGCAGTACCTCAGCGGGCCGAACGTCCGCAACGTCCTGCTCCAGGACCTGTGTCCCTTCGACCTGTCCGAGCACGTCGCGATCGGCGTGTTCGACCTGATCGCCTACCACGAGGTGGCGAACGCCCTCGACCCCGCGCACGCCAAGCCCACCACCTGCGCCTCCGTCTTCGGCTGACCAACGGACGAGGCGGCCGTCCGCTCGCGCGAGCGGACGGCCGCCTCGGGCCTCAGGGCGTGTCAGCGGCTGTGGCGTCCGCCCGACGCCGCCGGCCGGCGGCGGCCCAGCCCGAACAGCGCCGTGGCGCCGACGGCGAGAGCTGCGGCGCCGCCGATCGCGATGTACGGGGTGCTGCTGTCGCCACCGGTCTCGGCGAGGTTCTCGCCCGGCGGCTGCGGGGCGGCGGAGGGCGTACCGGCGCCCTTGGCCTCGGGGGCGTTGTCGGCGGGTTCGGGCGACGGCGCCGCGTCGCGCTTCCCGGCGGACGCCGCCGCATGTGCCGCCTCCGCGTGGTCGTCACCGCCGTGACCGCCGTGGTCCACCGTCGACTTGGCCGCGCCCTGCGCGATCTCCCGGTCCGAGGGCGCGGAGGCGGCCGGCGCGGGAACACCGCCGTTGTCCTTGCCGAACACCACGTCGGAGCACGTGTAGAACGCCTCCGGGGAGTCCGAGCGCTGCCAGATCGAGTAGACCAGGTGCCGTCCCGACCGGTTCGGCACGACGCCGCCGAAGACGTACGCGCCGTTCTCCAGCTTCGGGTTCGTGACCTTCGCGAACGGCTTCTCCTCCAGGTCGGACCACGTCAGCGGCTTCGTCGGGTCGTAGCCGTCCTTCGTCAGGTACAGCTCGAAGGTGCCCTTGTGCGGAGCGGTCGCCTTGTACCGGAAGGTGTGGTTCCCGGAGGCGAGCGGCGAGGAGGGCCAGTCGGCGCGGGGCAGGTCGAGCCCCTTGTACTTGTCGCGGCCCGCGCTGCACAGCTCGCCGTCCGGTATCAGCTGCCGGTGGTTGCCCGCGGCGTTGGCGATGTTGACCTCGTTCCAGTCGTAGAACGCCTGCGTCCCGCTCGCCGCGACCGCCGCCTTGCACGCCTGCGACACCGGACTCTCCGGCCCCTCGGCGAAACAGGCGGACACCCGGCTGACCGGATCCGTCATCGATCCGTGGGCGGCTGCCGGGGCGGCGGCCAGTCCCGCCAGCGCGACCGAGGCGAGACCGAGTGCGGCGACCGTGGCGGCCCTGCGGCGAGCGGTCATGGTGACGTTCTCCTTCGAATGGCGGCGGAGGCGTGAGGGGCGGGGCCCGGCTCGAACGGGCGGTGCGGCCCCCCGTAGGACTACGGCGCCGACTGCGCGAACCGGCCCCGGCGATCAGCAAGCTAGCCCCTGAGCACCGCGAAATCGCCTGCTGGGAGCGGGGAAAGGCGATCCTTATGCTGCCTTTAAGGTGACGCTAAGAGGGGGCTCAGAAAGCCGCGTTCCGACGCGCGACTGCGCTCTGGGGAAGCAGGAGCGTCTCGCCCGTGTCGCCCGGTGTGGAGCGAGCGACGCGGAATCCCACGTCGTCGATCCGGAAGGTCGGGTGACTGCGCCTGCGCACCGACGCCCGGCAGCTCCAGTGCTCGTCGGCCCATCCACCACCACGCAGCACCCGGTAGGTGCCGTACACCTCGGCGTCGTAGACGTCCCAGCACCAGTCCCACACGTTGCCCAGCATGTCGTACAGGCCCCAGGCGTTGGGCTGCTTGCCGCCGACGGAATGGATCCGCCCGTCGGAGTTGCCTTGGTACCAGGCGACCTCGTCGAGCCGGCCGTACCGCGGGCCAGTGGTACCCGCACGACAGGCGTGCTCCCATTCGGCCTCGGTCGGCAGCCGATACCCGTCTGCCGAAGTGTCCCATTCGGCCGTCTCGGCGTCGGAGCACAGGTGATACGCGGGCGTCAGCCCCTCGCGCCGGGACAAGGCGTTGCAGAACTGGACCGCGTCCCACCACGAAACACCCTCAACCGGGAATCGCTCGCCTCGGGCGCTGCTCGGCCGCCGGCCTGTGATTCGCGCGTACCAGGACTGAGTGACGGGGAACGCCGACATCTCGAACGGCGCGACCTCGGCCGGCCAACTGCTCTGCGTCCGCCGGTCCGACAGCGTCACCCGTCCCGACGGGACGGCAACCATCTCGCTTTCTGCCACCGCGTCCACAGCGGGCCACCCTACCGGCGCCCCCCGCTCCACCGATCTCTCGGAGGGGATCCGGGAGGCGGCGGAGTCGCTGTCGCTCCCGCGCCCGGCGCATCCGTCCACGCAGCGCATCGGCTGCGAGAAGGGGGCTGGGCGGCTCCGTGAGGGCAGAGACCACCTCGTCCCCCTGCTCGCGTGCGGCACCCCGACCCCAGCCGTACCGTGGGACCGGCACTGTCCGTCACGATGCCGGGAGCGAGCGATGGCCGGGGAGATCTCCTTCTTCGAACTGGGCGTGGGCGACTCGGAGCGGGCCCGGACCTTCTACGGCGGCCTGTTCGGCTGGAGCTTCGAGGCCGGTACGACGGAGGGCGGCGGGTACGCCATTCGCACGGGCGGCGTCCCCGGCGGCGTGCACGGCCAGGATCCGGGCGCGAGCCCGTACGTGTTCTTCCGGGTCGACGACATGCGGGCGGCGGTCGCCCGGGTCCGGGAACTCGGCGGGACGGCCGAGGACGCCGACCCGAGCGGCGACGAGGAGTCCGTCGCGCGCTTCGGCCGCTTCCAGCTCTGCCAGGACGACCAGGGCTCCCCCTTCGGACTCCACCAGCCACCGGCGGCGTCCGGCTGAACCCACGCGCGGATCAGCCCACGCGGCGGTAGCGGCGTTCCGGGCGCCCCGTGCCCCCGTAACGCAGCGTCACCTCGGCGCGGCCCGTCTCCGCGAAGTACTCCAGGTAGCGGCGGGCGCTCACGCGGGACAGCGAACCCGCCTCGGCGCACTCCGAGGCCGACAGGTCGCCCGGGTGATCGCGCAGGATGCGTTCGACCAGCTCCGCCGTGTGCGCGGCGAGCCCCTTCGGCAGCTCGCGCGAGCCCGGCGGGCGGGTGCCGAAGATCTGGTCCACGTCCTCCTGACGCGCCTCGTCCAGCCGCTCCAGCCGGGAACGCAACGACGCCACGTGCCGCAGCTGCTCCTGGAGCGCCGCTTGGTTGAACGGCTTGATCAGGTAGTGCAGCGCCCCCGCCCGCAGCGCGGACCGCACCACCGCCGCGTCCCGCGCGGCCGTGATGAACAGCGCGTCCGCGCTCACCCGGTCCGGGTCGCCCGCCTCGGCCGCCCGCAGTTCGCGCAGCACACGGATCCCGTCCATGTCGGGCAGATACACGTCGAGCAGCACGAGATCGGGCCGCAGCCGCTCCGCGGCGCGCAGCGCCTCCGCACCGCTGTGGGCCACGCCGACGACCGTGAACCCCTCCGTCGCGGACACATAGCGGCTGTGCAGCTTGGCGACCATGAAGTCGTCGTCCACCACCAGCACCTTGGTCACGCCGACACGCTAGGCCGCGACCACAAGGACCACAACGTCCGTTGATTCCGGAAGAGAGACAGCTTCTTAACACGAAGGCAACATGTGGGCCACCTCACAGCTCCCACTCACCGCTCATGAGAGGCCCTCCCGTGCGATTGCGCACCTCCATCGCCCTGCTCGGGGCCGCGCTGCTGGTGTTCGCCGTGCCCCCGCTGCTCTCGACGGACGGCGGCACCGACACCGGCACGCAGATCCCCGGCCTGCGTTTCATGGTCCCCAACACCCCCGGCGGCGGCTACGACATCACCGCCCGCACCGCCGCCAAGAACGCCGAGGACGCCGGGCTCACCCACGGCATCGAGGTCTTCAACCTCCCCGGAGCCGGCGGCACCGTCGGGCTCACCCGCCTCGCCGGCGAGCACGGCAACGGCAAGCTCGCCATGTCCATGGGGCTCGGCGTCGTCGGCGCCGTGCACACCAACAAGGCGCCCAAGACCCTCGCCGACACCACACCGATCGCCCGGCTCACCGAGGAGCAGGACATCGTCGTGGTCGCCAAGGACTCCCCGTACAAGACGATCGGCGAGCTGCTGGACGCCTGGCGGAAGAACCCGGGCAAGCTGGCCGTCGGCGGCGGCTCCTCGCCCGGCGGCCCCGACCACCTCGCGCCCATGCTGATGGCCCGGGCCGCCGGCATTGAGCCCAAGTCCGTCAACTACGTCCCCTTCGACGGCGGCGGCGAACTGCTCGCCTCGATCCTCGGCAACAAGGTCGCCTTCGGCGTCTCCGGCGTCGGCGAGTACCTCGACCAGATCAAGTCGGGCGAGCTGCGGCTGCTGGCCGTCACCGGTCCGATGCGCGTCCCCGGGCTCGACGCCCCCACCCTGCGCGAGGCCGGCCTCGACACCGACTTCACCAACTGGCGCGGCATCGTCGCACCGCCCGGACTGAGCGACGCGGAGCGCGACAAGCTCATCCGGCTCGTCACCGAGCTGCACAAGTCGAAGCAGTGGCAGGAATCGCTGAAGAAGAACGGCTGGGACGACGCCTTCCTCACCGGCGATCTCTTCGGCGACTTCCTCGAGGAGCAGGACGACGAGGTCGACTCCGTGCTGAAGGAGCTGGGACTGTGAGCGACACCGTCACCACCCCTGTCACCGAGGCACGCCGCTCCTGGCTGCGCGAGCACTCCGAGCTCGGTGTGAGCCTGCTGCTCCTCGTCATCGGCGTCCTCGTCCTCACCGACGCGCTGACCATGGACGTCGACATCGCCCAGCGCGGCCCCGTGGGGCCGAGGACCGTCCCCGTCGTCGTCGGCTGCGGCCTGCTGGTCGTCGCCGTCCTCCTCGCGGTGGACGTCCTGCGCGGCGGCCGCGGCGAGGCCGAGGGCGGCGAGGACATCGACCTGAGCGAGCCGAGCGACTGGCGCACGGTCCTGCTCCTCGGCGGCGTCTTCCTCGCCTTCGCCGCACTGATCGGCCCGCTCGGTTTCCCCGTCGCCGGGGCGCTGCTCTTCTGGGGCTCCGCCTTCGCGCTCGGCAGCAGGCACCACGACCGTGACCCGCTCATCGCGGCGGTCCTGTCCGTGGTCACCTACTTCGTGTTCAACAACCTGCTCGGCGTCCCGCTGCCCGGCGGCCCGCTGATGGGAGTGCTCTGATGGATTCCCTGAACTCCCTTCTCGACGGCTTCGGCACCGCGCTGACCCCCGTCAACCTGCTCTGGGCCGCGATCGGCGTGCTGCTCGGCACCGCGATCGGCGTCCTGCCCGGCATCGGCCCGGCGATGGCGGTGGCGCTCCTGCTGCCGGTGACGTACGGCCTGGAGCCGACCGGCGCGTTCATCATGTTCGCCGGCATCTACTACGGCGCGATGTTCGGCGGTTCGACCACCTCCATCCTGCTCAACACCCCCGGCGAGAGCGCGGCCGTCGTCGCCGCGCTGGAGGGCAACCCGATGGCGAAGGCCGGGCGGGGCGCCCAGGCGCTCGCCGCCGCCGCCGTCGGCCACTTCACCGGCGGCATGATCGGCACGATCCTGCTCGTCGCGCTCGCCCCGACCGTCGCGGACCTCGCCGTGGACATCGGCGCGCCCGACTACTTCGCCATCATGGTGCTGGCCTTCATCGCCGTCACCTCGGTCCTCGGCTCCTCCCGCATCCGCGGACTGGCCTCCCTGCTGATCGGCCTCACCATCGGCCTCGTCGGTCTCGACCAGATGACCGGTCAGCAGCGCCTCACCTTCGGCTCGCTCCAACTCGCGGACGGCATCGACGTCGTCATCGTCGCCGTCGGCCTCTTCGCGATCGGCGAGGCCCTGTGGGTCGCCGCCCACCTGCGCCGCACGACGGGCGAGCCCATCCCCGTCGGCCGCCCGTGGCTCGCCGGGTCCGACGTGAAGCGCACCTGGAAGGCATGGCTGCGCGGGCCGGTCATCGGCTTCCCGTTCGGCGCGATCCCGGCCGGCGGCGCGGAGATCCCCACCTTCCTGTCCTACGTGACCGAGAAGCGACTGTCCCGGCACAAGGACGAGTTCGGCCGCGGCGCCATCGAGGGCGTCGCCGGACCCGAGTCGGCGGCCTCCGCGTCGGCCGCGGGCACGCTCGTGTCGATGCTGACGCTGGGTCTGCCCACGACCGCCGTCGCCGCCGTGATGCTGGCCGCCTTCCAGCAGTACGGCATCCAGCCCGGACCGCTGCTCTTCGAGCGCGAGCCCGACCTGGTGTGGGGTCTGATCGCCTCCCTCTTCGTCGGCATGGTGCTGCTGCTCGCGCTCAACCTGCCGCTCGCGCCGGTCTGGGCGAAGCTGCTGCGCATCCCGCGGCCGTACCTCTACGCGGGCATCCTGTTCTTCGCCGCGGTCGGCGCCTACGCCGTCGGCGGCGAGGCCCTGGACCTGGTGATCCTGCTCGTCATCGGCCTCATCGGGTTCGGGATGCGCCGCTACGGGCTGCCCGTGCTGCCCGCGGTCATCGGCGTCATCCTGGGCCCGGCCGCCGAACAGCAGCTGCGCCGCGCCCTGCAGATCAGTGACGGCAGCGTCACGGGACTGGTCAACACCCCCTTCTCCGTGGCCGTGTACGCGGTGATCGTGATCCTGCTGGCGTGGCCGCTGCTGAAGAAGGTGATCGTCCGCCGCCGTACCGTGTCGGCATGACAGACGACATCCTCCCCGCAGTGCCCGGCGACGTTCCTCGGGTGAAGGCCGTGACCGACGCGGCCTACCACCACTACATCGAGCGGATCGGTCTCGTACCGGCGCCGATGGAGGCCGACCACGCGGCCGACGTGGCGGCGGGAAGGGTGTTCGTGACCGGGGATCCGGTGGTCGGCCTCGTGGTCCTGCGGGACCGAGGCCGACCACCTCTGTCTGGACAACATCGCCGTCCACCCCGACGCCCAGGGGACGGGCCTCGGCCGCCGCCTGCTGGCCTTCGTGGAATCGCGCGCACGGGAACTCGGCCTGCCCGAGGTCCGGCTGCTGACCAACGCGAAGATGTGGGAGAAGCCAGAGGATGTACGAGCACTACGGCTACGAGATGGTCGAGCGCCGCGTCGACGGGCCGTACGACCGCTTCCACTACCGCAAGCCGCTGACCTGAACCGGAGGCCGCCCGGGGCCGGTTGTCAGTGGTGGCTGCGACGATCGGACCATGACGACGATCGACTGGAACGCCCTGGCGGTCACGTTCGACCAGGACCCCGACCACGGCCTCACGGAGCCCTCAGTCCGCAGCGCATGGGCCGGGCGGCTGGGGCAGTGGCTGCCGCCCCACCCGTCCGACGTGCTCGACCTCGGCTGCGGCACGGGCAGTCTGTCCCTCCTCGCCACCGAACAGGGCCACCGGGTGACCGGCGTGGACCTCTCGCCCGGCATGGTCGCCCGGGCCCGGGCCAAGCTCGCCGGCACGGGCGCCGAGATCCTCGAGGGCCCCGCGGAGCAGCCCCCGGTAGGCGGGCGCCGGTTCGACGTCGTCCTCGCCCGGCACGTCGTCTGGCTGCTGTCCGATCCCGAGGCCGTCCTGCGCCACTGGGCCTCGCTGCTGCGCCCGGGCGGCCGGCTCGTCCTCGTCGAAGGCGTCTGGAGCGGCGACGGGCTGCCGGCCGAGCGGCTGACCGAGGCACTCGCCCCGCTGGCCGAGCGGATCCACCACGAGAACCTGTCGCAGGACCCGGCCCTGTGGGGCAAGGCCGTCGACGACGAGCGCTACGCGCTGGTGGCCTGCACGGCCGCGCCCCGCCGGCACACCGAGGTGATCGACGTGCACCTGGTGCTGCGCCGCGGGGACGAGGTGCTGCTCGCCCGCCGCGCGAACACGGGCTACGGCGACGGCTTGTGGAACGGGCCGTCGGGCCACGTCGAGGACGGCGAGGACGTGCGCGCGGCGATGGTGCGCGAGGCGGCCGAGGAGATCGGCGTGGAGCTGGCGCCGGGCGATCTGCGGGCCGCCCTGGTCATGCAGCACCGCGGCCCGGGCGGGCAGCCGCGCACCGGCTGGTTCTTCGAGGCGGACCACGAGGCGGCCGGTGAGCCGTACAACCGCGAGCCGGACAAGTGCTCCGAGATCGCCTGGCACCGGCTGGACGCCCTGCCCGGCGACATGGTCGCCTACTGCCGGGCAGGGCTGGAGGCCTATCGCGCCGGGGAGAGATTCGTCGTCCACTGGCACGAGGACGGTGACTCCATCGCGTACGACGCGGACGGGCCGGACCGGGCGGTGGTGCTTCCGGTCAGCCGAGGAGGTCGCTGAAGGAGCCGCTGCGGGCGAGGAGTTCGAGCTCGTCGAGAGCGCGCACGGCCTCGTCCGCCGCCTGCGGGTCCCGGTCGGCGAGGCCGCTCCCGGCGAACTCGTCCTCGTCGAGGCGCAGGACCGTCAGCCCGTCCGCGGACACCCACAGGTCCAGGTCCAGGTCCTCGACGACCACTTCGCCGCCGGTGGCCACGGCGGGCCGGGTGATGTCGCAGTACCAGCCCTTGAGCACACCCGCGCCCGTGCGGACCTCCTTCACCGCGTACCACCGGTCGCGCCAGTAGTGCTCGGTGAACACATCACCCGGCTCGAACCGCACGAAGCCGAAGTCACGGACCCCCGGGGCGGCCCAGGGAGCGCGCACCACCAGATGCGTGCCGTCGTCGAAGAGCGGCTCCGCCGGGTAACGGATCTTGGTGACCCCGGCCTTGACCAGGCGGACCTCAGCCGAGAGCACGGACATGCCGGACCTCCGAGGCGCAGATCTCGTACCCGAACCACCGGTTGACCGCCAGCATGGGTCCGTTGTCGGCGTCGTTGCTCGTGAACGCGTCCGTGAAACCGGCCTCCCTGGCCCGGCGCAGCGAATCCGTCTTGGCGAGCTTCGCGAAGCCCCTGCCCCGGTGGGCACGCATCGTGCCCGTCATGCCGCTCAGGTAGCGGGTCTCGCGATCGGTCATGGCCGCGGTGAACGCGGCGATCTCGCCGTCCACGACGACGACCGTGGACAGGTCGCGGTCGAGCAGCGGGTTCTCCCAGGTGTGGCGGATCCAGTCGTCGTAGTCGGTGAAGTCCGCACCGACGTCGCTCGGCTCGTCCGACGTCGCCTCGGCGTCCGCGTGGAACACGGGGCGCGGGTCGTCCTCGTAGTCGGCGGCCGTCCGCAGCTCGACCCCGGCCGGCAGCGACGGCAGCTCCGGCAGCGTCCCGGCCGCCAGGCCGAGGCGCAGGAAGTGCGCCGCGCGGCTGGGACGGAAGCCGCGCCTCTCGGCGAACGCCCGGCACGCGGGGGTGTCCTCGACCCAGGAGAACAGGGAGCGAGCGCCTTCGCCGGCGAGATGCTCCTCGGCCGTGCGCAGCAGCAGCCCTCCCGCGCCCCGCCCCCGGTGCTCGGGGTGGACGACCGGGTTGGCGTACGCGAGTCCGGGCTCGGAAGCGTCGTAGGCGATGCCGACGTGCGACATGCCGATGACGACGCCGTCCCGCTCGGCCACCAGCAGGCGGTGCTTCTTGGCCGGGTTGGCGGTGCGCACGCCGAAGAGGACCGACTCGGGGGTGGTCACGTCGAAGGGCAGCACCGCACGCCGGATCCGGGTCACGGCCTCGGCGTCCTCCGCGCAGCCGGAACGGAGATCTCTGACGATGACAGTCATGGGGCCGAAGCTACGTGCCGCCGTGCCGCGGCGCCTCCCAATATCGGTGCGGTGGGGGACAATCGCGCCGTGACCTTGAACATCACCATCGACCTGGAAGGCGCCGACGCACCGTACGAGCAGGTGCGCGCCCAGATCTCCGAGCGGGCCCGCTCGGGCGAGCTGCCGGTGGGCTACCGGCTGCCGACCGTCCGCGGCCTGGCCGAGGAACTGGGCCTCGCGGCCAACACCGTGGCCAAGGCGTACCGGGCACTCGAGAGCGACGGCGTGATCGAGACCCGCGGCCGCAACGGCACGTTCGTGGCGGCGGCGGGTGACGCGGCGGCCCGCCAGGCCGCCGCGGCGGCGGCGACGTTCGCAGCGGAGGTGCGCCGCCTCGGCCTGACGCACGAGGCGGCGCTGGCCGCCGCGCGCGAGGGCCTGCGCGCGGCGTACGATCGGACGGAGTGACTTTCCCCCACCCCGCCCCTTCCCGTAACCGGGGGCTGGGCCCCGGACCCTCCCCCTACGGCCTGGCGGTTCGGGGACCCCAGCGCCTCAATCGCCGGCGGGGCGGGATTTCACGCAGCGAAATCAGCCCGTCCGGCCATTGAGGACACCGCGCGAAGCGCGGTACGGGATCCGGAGCTTGCCCCGGTACGGGAAGGGGCGGGGTGGGGAAAGGCTCCGCGCAGCGGCGCCCCGGCCCCCACCGCTCTCAGAGGTACAGCCCCGCGTCCGCCCCCGCCGACTGCGACGGCACCGACGCCGGAGACGTCCCGCGGCGCAGCGCGAACAGCTCCGCCAGCGTCGCGCCCTCGCGTCCCACGCCCTCCTCCGTGCCGAGCCAGGACACCGCCTCGCCGCGTGTGAGCGGGCCCACCTCGATGCGGGCCAGGCAGCGGCCCGGGCGGACGACGGCCGGATGGAGGCGCTCCAGGTCCTCGTTGGTCGTGACGCCGACCAGGACGTTGCGGCCCTGGCCGAGCAGACCGTCCGTCAGGTTGAGCAGGCGCGACAGCGCCTGGCCCGCCGTGTGCCGCGCCTCCCCGCGGATCAGCTCGTCGCAGTCCTCCAGCAGGAGCAGCCGCCAGCGGCCCTTCGCCGTGCCCTCGTCCTCGCCGATGGCGATGTCCATCAGGTAGCCGACGTCGTTGAACAGCCGCTCCGGATCCAGCACGCAGTCCACCTGGCACCAGTCGCGCCACGAGCGGGCCAGGGTGCGCAGCGCCGACGTCTTGCCCGTGCCGGGCGGGCCGTGGAGCAGCAGCAGCCGGCCGGCGATGTCGTCCGGGGTGACCTTCATCAGCCGGTCCATCGCGTCGGCCACCGGGGCGGTGTAGTTGGGCCGGATCTCCTCCCACGTGCCGGCGGAGATCTGACGGGTCGTGCGGTGCGGACCGCGCCGCGGTGAGACGTACCAGAAGCCCATGGTCACGTTCTCCGGCTGCGGTTCGGGTTCGTCGGCCGCGCCGTCCGTCGCCTCGTCGAGCACCTTCTGGGCCAGCTCGGACGTCACGGCGGTGACCGTGACGTCCGCGCCCCGGTTCCAGCGAGAGATGAGCAGCGTCCAGCCCTCGCCCTCGGCGAGCGTGGCGCTGCGGTCGTCGTCACGGGCCGACCGCAGCACGGAGGCCGAGGGCGGCAGCAGCGTCGCGCCGGGCTTGACGCGGTCGATCGTCGAACTGTGCGAGTACGGCTGCTCACCCGCCGCGAAGCGGCCGAGGAACAGCGCGTCGACGACGTCCGACGGCGAATCGCTGTCGTCGACGTTGAGCCGGATCGGCAGGGCGTCATACGGGTTGGCAGGCATACGGCCCATGATCCGGCACGGTCCCGGGCGCCGCACCGTGTTTTGACCGGTGCGGCGTCACGTCGTGTCCCGGCGGACACGGCCCACGGCCCGCCGAGCCGGAGCAGCCGGTCTCGGCCAGCTTTTCGCGACTGTCGCGGCGTTCGGGCGGAATATTCCCTATCACTTGCTCCTGTCCTCTTTCGGCCGATGACCCGTCAGTAACATCTTTGGCATGGACACTTCCGGTCAACTGGCTTCGCTGCTACGAAAGTTGAGGCAGAGATCCTGCTCAAGGGAGGTTCCATGAAACTGTCCCGTGTCGCGGCACTCTCATCCTCACTCCTCCTCGGCGCTGTTCTCGCTCTCACCGGAGCGGGCCCGGCGCAGGCCGATTCCACCGTCCAGGCAGTGGACTACGTGGCACTCGGCGACTCCTACTCCTCCGGTGTGGGAGCGGGCAGTTACGACAGCTCCAGCGGCAACTGCAAGCGGAGCACCCGCGCCTATCCCAGACTCTGGGCCGGGAGCAACGCGCCCTCGTCGTTCGCGTTCACCGCCTGCTCGGGCGCGCGCACCGGTGATGTGACCGCCGGTCAGCTCGGGCCGCTGAGTTCGGCGACCGACCTCGTCTCCATCACGGTCGGCGGCAACGACGCGGGCTTCTCCGATGTGATGACCACCTGCGTCCTGAGCTCCGACGCCGAGTGCCTCGCCCGGATCGAGCAGGCCAAGCGCTATGTCGACACGACCCTGCCCGGCAAACTCGACCAGGTGTACTCGGCGATCCGGGCCAAGGCGCCCGCGGCCCGGGTCGTCGTCCTCGGCTATCCGCGCTTCTACAAGCTCAACGGCAGCTGCTCGGCCGGAATGAGCGAGACGAAGCGGTCCGCCATCAACGGGGCGGCCGACTACCTCAACGCGGCGACCGCCAAGCGTGCGGCCGACCACGGATACACCTTCGGCAGTGTCGTCGGCACGTTCACCGGGCACGAGATCTGCTCGGGAGACGCCTGGCTGCACAGCGTCAACTGGTTCAACATGAGCGAGTCGTACCACCCGACGGCGTCCGGACAGTCCGGCGGCTATCTGCCTGTCTTCGCCTCACAGGCCTGATCCGGGAACCGCCGGCGCGCCGGACCGGACGCCGTTCCCTCCCGCAGACCTGTACGGGTGCGGGCCCTGCCCGGCCGTCCCGGCGGCAGGGCGGGGCCCGCCGCTTCACCCGCTCAGCACCGCCCAGAGCAGGGCCGCGAGCGCCAGCAGGAGCAGGACCACACCTGCCGTCAGCACCGTCACGGCACGGCGCGGTTCGCCGGCGGAAGGCGACGGGCTCGCGGACGGCCCTGTGCCGCCTGCGTGCGTGTCGCGTTCGGCATCGCCCCGGCCTTGCGGGGGCCGCGACGGCGGCGCTGCGCTCGCACGCGGGGCTCCGCCCGCGCTCGCCAGCCGCAGCCGGTGCTCGGCCTCGGGCGCCGGCATCCGCTCCGCCGGGTCCCGCCGCATCAGCCCCGAGATGACCGGTGCCAGTGCGCCCGCCCGCTCCGAGGGCCGGACCTCCTCGTCCGCGCCGGGGGAGCGGCCCTCGACCGCCGTGTAGAGCAGGGCGCCGAGCGACCACAGATCGGCGTCGGCGCCCGGCTCGGCATCCGGTGCGCTCTCCGGCGCCAGGCCGAAACCGGTCAGCATCACGCGGCCGTCGTTGCCGACGAGGACGTTGGCCGCCCTCACGTCGTGGTGCGCCACACCCGCCGCGTGCGCGGCGCGCAGGGCGGCGACGGCCTCCGCGCCGATGTGCGCGGCGCGTGCGGGCGGCAGCGGCCCCTCCGCCTCCAGTACGTCCGACAGGGCGAGGCCGCGCACGAGTTCCATCACGATCCAGGGGCGGCCGTCGTCGGTGACCACGTCGTGGACGGCGACCACATTGCGGTGCGAGACGCGGCCCGCGGCCCGCGCCGCCCGCTCCAGCCGTCCGTACAGCCGGCGAGCCGCTGTGGCGTCGAGACCGGCCGGTGCGCGGACCTCCTTGACCGCGACCTCGCGGCCCAGCAGTTCGTCGCGGGCCAGCCACGCCACGCCCGTACGGCCCTGGCCGAGCGGCCCGATCAGGCGGTAGCGCTCCGCAATCAGCCGCTCGGTTCCCGATGGTCCGCTCATGCCATGCCCCCTGTCCGCGACCGGAGCCGCAACATGGTGGAAACCCCGCGAATCCAACTCAATTCATCGAGCACGGACATGGTTTGATCATCCGTCAGTTGCCGGGCCTGCCGCGATGACTGCCACGGCCGCCCAACTCGCCCTGGAATCACATGCATTCGGAGAGTAACCGTCAACCTCCGTATGAGTGTGGTGAATCATGCAGGCGGGATACACGGGTGTCCCGCCGGGGAGATAGGGTTAATGTGCCCGGGCCGGGTGTCTCGTACGGGTGGGGAGTGACATGGATCAGATAACAGTTCGCAGCAGGCCCCGTGTGCCTGCCATCACCTGCGGAAGCGTCGCGACCAGTTCGCGTCTCGACCGCCACCTCGCGGTGCTCGGCGGCCCTGCCGTCCCGCAGGGCGAGGCCGCCGAGGCGACCCTGCTGATGCGCGAGCTGACCTCTCGCGACGTGCGGCACGGGCGCGGGAGCAAGAGCGCGCGCGTCTCGCTGTTCGCCCCGCTGCGGCGACTGCGGCGCTCCCTGTTCGGCAGCCGCGGCTGACCGACCCCGCCCGACTCCCTTCCTCGCGCGACCGCTCAGGCGACCACACCGTCCCGGCGTAGCGCCGCCGCGGCCTCATCCGTCATCCCCAGGGCCCGCAGCAGCGCGTCGGTGTGCTCGCCGAGCGAGGGAATCGCCCCCATCCGCGCCGGGGCCCCGCCCGGCAGCGTGATCGGGGGCAGCAGTGCCCGCAGCGGCCCGACCGGCGAGTCGACCTCACGCCACCGGTCACGGGCGGCCAGCTGCGGGTGTGCGGCCACGTCCGTCACGCTGTTCAGGCGCGCACAGGCGATGCCCGCGGCCTCCAGCCGGTCGATCGCGTCCTGCGTCGTCATCCCCACCAGGGCCTTGGCCACAACGGCGTCCGTACGTGCCCGGTTCCCGGTGCGCGCGGTGTTCGTGGCGAAGTCCGGGTCGTCCGCCAACTCCGGCCGCGCCAGCACCTGTCCGGCCAGCCGACGCCATTCGCGGTCGTTCTGCACCGACAGGAGCACCTGGCCGCCGTCGGCGGTGGCGTACGCGTCGTAAGGGGCGATGACGGCGTGCGCCACACCTGTGCGCGCCGGGGCCGCACCTCCGTGCATCCCGTGGTGGAGCGGGTGACCCATCCACTCGGCCAGCGACTCCAGCATCGAGATCTCGACCGGTCCGCCACGGCCCGTCGTACCGCGCCGCAGCAGCGCCGCCAGCACGCCCGAGAAGGCGTACATCGCGGCGGCGATGTCGGCCGCCGGGACGCCCGCCTTCACCGGCTCGGTCGCCGTGCCCGTCACCGAGACCAGACCGGCCTCGCACTGCACGAGCATGTCGTACGCGCGCTTGTGGGCGTACGGGCCGCCCGAGCCGTAGCCCGAGATGTCGACGGCGATCAGCCGCGGATGCCGCGCGCACAGGGCCGCGGCGTCCAGGCCGAGCCGGGCCGCCGCGCCCTGCGCGAGGTTCTGCACGAACACGTCGGCGTCGGCGACGAGCCGGTGCACGATGTCCAGTCCGCGCGGGTCCTTGAGGTCGACGGCGATGGACTCCTTGCCGCGGTTGCACCAGACGAAGTGCGAGGCGAGCCCGCGGGCCGCGGTGTCGTAGCCGCGCGCGAAGTCACCGCCGTCCGGGCGCTCTACCTTGATCACGCGGGCGCCGAGGTCGGCGAGCTGGCGCGTGGCGAACGGCGCGGAGACGGCCTGCTCGACGGCGACGACCGTGATGCCGTCCAGGGGCAGTGGCTGTTGGCTCATAGGCCGTGTCTAATGTGTATCCGCCATCTTGTCACCCCTGGAGATCATGAAAACGCCGGGCGGACTTGGCCACGGCGTCCCCTTGACGCCGGGCGCGCTGCGAACGCTGCGCTTCGGGGGGCGCTGCCCCCGAGCTCCTGCGCCTCAGTCACCGACGCGGCTGGAGGTGTCCGGCCGGGGGGTGGGTTCCTGCCGGACGTGGCGTCGTGGCCGCACGCCCTCGTCGGGGCTCCGCCCCGAACCCCGCGCCTCGATCGTCGGCGGGGCTGAAGGTGAACCCCGGGAGTCAAGCGCGGCGGGGCTGAATGTGCCCCCCACGCTCCAGCCCGCCGGGAGGCGTTCTCGTGCCTGGCGACGGTGGGGTGCCTGGACAGGCGGATCTGCGGACCCGCGGACCCGCGACGGCCCCCGCAGCGCCGGGCCCGGGGCGGAGCCCCGGTAAGGGAAGGGGCGGGGTGGGGGACGTCACAGCAGGGCGAACTGGCCCTCCGGGCCCTCCTCCGCGTGGTCCAGGACCGACGCCGGGCGGCGCGCCGCCCCCGGCGGCGGCAGGACTCCCGCCGCCCGCAGCTCCGCCGCCCCGATCCGGGCGCCCAGCCCCAACCGCTGACGCTCCGGCTCCAGTTCCACCAGCAGCCCCAGCACCGTGATCAGTTCCAGGAGCTCGGACGTCCACTCCTGCGGCCAGGACGCCGGCCGCACCGCCTCCAAGGAGCCCGGCTCCCCGCCGGCCCTGCGCTGTGCGAACCACTGCTCCAGCACCCGCACGCCGCCCACCTCGAACTCCCAGGCCCCGCGCGGCACCGGCGCGACGCGGCCGCCGTCGCCGATGGTCAGCGTCTCCTCGTCGGCGTCGTACGCGAGCGCGTCCGGCCGCGCCGGCAGGGCCGCCCGCACATACGGGCGCCGGCCGCCCGGCAGCCTCGGGCGCTCCCCGCCGTGCGCGCCCCGCAGCTGGATCCGCATCGCCCGTCGGCCCAGCTCCACGCCCGCCGCCCACACGGAGGCGTCGGCGGTCAGCGGGACCGCGCACCCCGCGGGGGAGGCGACGGCTGCCGCCAGGGTCCAGCAGACCAGGTCCTCGGCAGTCACCCCGTGCCCGTACCGGTCCGCGAGGAGGTCCAGCAGCCCCGGCGAGACGTTCGGCTCCCGCCCGCCCGGCCTGCGGTACAGGGGACGGATCCGGCCCGGGCGGCCCGCCGGTGAGCGCCCGTCCGGCAGCAGCGCCGTCACGACGAGCGCGGGCCCCGCGGCCTTGGGCACGTGGCCGTGCTCGACGACGAAGAGCTGCCGTTCGTCCCGCACCCGCCACAACTCCGGCCGGGCCGCGTCGATCAGCCGGTGGTCCGGTATCAGCCACTGCTCGTCGAACGCGCCGTGCAGCACGCGCACGGGCTCCGGGCAGCGGCCCCGCTCGCGGGCGATCCGCCCCGTCCCGGTCGCCTGCCCCGGCAGCTGCGCGACCGCGCTGTGCGGCGTACGCGCCCGGGTGGGCCCGAACAGGGCTTCCCGCTCGGCGCCGTCGGCCCGTACGAGCGCGTCCCAGCGGGCCCGCAGGGACGTGGCGTCCGGCGCCATCACCCAGCCACGGCCCAGCCGCAGCGGCGCCACGGACCAGGGCATGAGGTCGTCGAGCAGCGGCGCGTCCTCGGTCACGTCCTCGGTGAGAGCAGTCACCGTCCGCATGCTAATGAAGCCGCTCAGTCCGCGGCATCCACGGTCACCGAGAAGGAGAAGCGGTCGCCGCGGTAGCGGATGCGGGCCACGTCGACGACCCGGCCGTCCTCGTCGTACGTCACCCCGGTGTAGTGCAGGATCGGGCTGAGCAGCGGCACTCGCAGCAGCTGCGCCGTCTGCGGGTCGGCCAGCCGCGCCTCCACCGTGTCCGTGATCCGGCTGATCCGGACGCCCAGCACGTCCCGCAGGACCTTCGTCATCGGCCAGCGCTCCAGGTCGGCGCACTCCACGCGTCCCGCGAACTCGGGGCGCAGCGCGTTCTCCGCCCAGTTCGTGGGCTCGCCGCTGTCGCCGTCGCAGCGCAGCCGCCGGAAGACCACGACCTCGTCCTCGTCGGGGAAGAACTCGGCCAGTTCGCCCGGGACCGGCTGCGGTCCGTGGCCGAGGACCGTGGTGTGCTCACCCGACTGCTGGGCCACGATCGCGTCGATCGAGCCCAGCAGCCGCCTCGGCGCGCTCCTGCGGGCCCCCGGCTCGATGAAGGTGCCCCGCCTGCGGTGGCGGGAGATCAGCCCCTCCTCCTCCAGCTCCTTCAGCGCCTGCCGCATGGTGAGCACGCTCACCCCGTAGTGCTGGGCGAGTTGTTCCTCGGTGGGCAGCCGCAGCGACGCCTCGGGCGCACGGCCCAGTATCGAGGCGCGCAGCGACTGCGAGACCTGGTACCACAGCGGCAGCTTGCGGTTCAGGACGAGCGAGTCCGGGGCGAAGGAGGTCACGGCGTCTCCCTACACGGCATCTCTTACTGGGGCCGGAAGTGGCGCTCAAGACCCTGCCACACGGTGTCGTAGCCCTTCTGCAGGTGGTCGGCGTTCGCCGCCTGCTCGGTCGCGATCACCGGCCAGCGGGTCTCGAACATGAAGGCGAGGCCGTTGTCGACCTTCTGCGGCTTCAGCTCGACGGAGCTCGCCCGGTCGAAGGTCTCCCGGTCGGGGCCGTGCGCCGACATCATGTTGTGCAGCGAGCCGCCGCCGGGGACGAAGCCTTCGGCCTTCGCGTCGTACGCGCCCTCGATCAGGCCCATGTACTCGCTCATCACATTGCGGTGGAAGTACGGCGGGCGGAACGTGTCCTCGCCCACCAGCCAGCGGGGCGCGAAGACCACGAAGTCCACGCCGGCGAGGCCGGGGGTGTCGGACGGCGAGGTCAGGACGGTGAAGATGGACGGGTCGGGGTGGTCGTACGAGATCGTGCCGATGACGTTGAAGCGGCGCAGGTCGTAGACGTACGGGACGTGGTTGCCGTGCCAGGCGACGACGTCGAGCGGCGAGTGGTCGTACGTCGCGGTCCACAGGTTCCCGCAGAACTTGTTGACCACCTCGACGGGGCGCTCGACCTCCTCGTAGGCGGCGGCCGGCGCGAGGAAGTCGCGGGGGTGCGCGAGGCCGTTGGCACCGATCGGGCCGAGGTCGGGCAGCTGGAACGGCTGCCCGTAGTTCTCGCAGACGTAGCCGCGGGCGCTCTCGTCGAGCAGCTCCACGCGAAAGCGGACGCCGCGGGGGATCAGCGCGATCTCGCCGGGCCGCGCGGGCAGCAGGCCGAACTCGGTCACCAGCAGCAGGCCGCCGCGCTCGGGGACGATGAGCAGCTCGCCGTCCGCGTCGCTGAACACCCGCTCCATGGGAGCGTTGGCGTGGTACAGGTGCACGGCCATGCCGGTGCGCTGGGTCACGTCGCCGTTGCCGCCGAGTGTCCACAGGCCCGCGAGCCAGTCCGTGCCGGGCGCGGGGTCCGGCAGCGGGTTCCACCGCAGGCGGTTGGGGTCGGGGACCGTCTCGGTGAACGGGGCTGTCCGGATGCGGCCGTTGTCGGCGCGGACGAACGCCGGGTGCATGGCCGAGGGGCGGATGCGGTACAGCCAGGAGCGGCGGTTGTGGGCGCGGGGCTCGGTGAAGGCGCTGCCGCTGAGCTGTTCCGCGTAGAGGCCGAGCGGGGCGCGCTGCGGTGAGTTCCGCCCGTGGGGGAGGGCGCCGGGGACCGCCTCCGAGCTGTGCTCGTTGCCGAAGCCGGACAGGAACGACTCGTCGCCGAGCCCCTCCACAAGTTTGCGCGTCTCGTCGATACCGCTCATCGCCCGCTCCCGGTGCCGAGGGATTCCGTTCCCGAACTCATTCCTATGGACAACCGTAGGATTGCAGGACCCTCCCGTCAACGGCAACGGGACGGCATCATGGACGGCGTGTCGCAGCCACCTCTGCGCCGTGCGCCCGTGCAGCGGCGCAGTGCCGACCGCCTCGCGCGCATCCTGGACGCCTGCGCCGAACTCCTCGACACCTGCGGCTACGAGGAGTTGTCCACGCGCGACGTGGCGGTGCGGGCCGGTGTCCCGATCGGCTCCGTCTACCGCTTCTTCGGCAACAAGCGGGCGCTCGTGGGGGCGCTCGGGCACCGCAACCTCGACCGGTACGCCGAGCGGGTCGCCGGGCGCCTCGTCCCGCTGCCGGCGGGGGACTGGCGCGGCGTCCTCGACGTCATGCTCGACGAGTACCTGGCGATGAAGCGGACGGTCCCCGGGTTCGCCCTGATCGACTTCGGTGCGCAGGTCCCGGTCGGCGGCCCGGCCGCCGGCCCCAACGAGGAGGTCGCCGACCGGCTCGTCCGTCTGCTCGCGGCGCATCAGGGGCGCGAGCCGGACGCGGGGCTGCGGCGCGCGGTCCTGGTCGCGGTCGAGGCGGCGGACGCCCTGCTCCAACTGGCCTTCCGTATGGGGGAGTCGGGGGACGAGGGCATCGTGGGGGAGACGCGGCGGCTGCTGCGCGCGTACCTCGCGGACGTGCTGGACGACGCCTGAGCGCGGAGCGTGAGGACGGCCGGTCCGGCTCCGGCGTCATCGTTCCGCGCCGGAGGTGTCCCTTCGTGTCATCTCGCCCCCGACGTGACAGCCCTTCCCGCCCATGCATACCGGTCGGTATGCTCGGCGGGCCAGCACCCGCCACCGTGCCGCCCGCCCCGGGGGAGGACCCGTGTCCCGCACCGCACCTGCCGCCCGTACCACCACGAACTCGCCGCCCGCCGCTCCGGGCGCCCGCACCGCACCGCGCATCTGCCCGTTGTGCGAGGCCACCTGCGGGCTCACCCTGACCATCGAGGGCACCCGGGTCACCGGTGCGCGCGGTGACCGGGACGACGTCTTCAGCGAGGGCTTCATCTGCCCCAAGGGCGCCTCGTTCGGCGAGCTCGACGTCGATCCCGACCGGCTGCGCACCCCGCTCGTGCGGGAGAAGGGCCGCTTGCGCGAGGCGAGCTGGGAGGAGGCGTTCGACCTGGTCGCCGCCCGCATGCGACCGCTGATCGAGCAGTACGGAGCCGACGCCGTCGGTGTCGTGCTCGGCAACCCCAACGTGCACACCATGGCCGGCGGCCTCTACCCGCCGCTCCTGCTGTCCACCCTGCGCACACGCAACGTCTTCAGCGCCTCCACCCTCGACCAGATGCCCAAGCACGTCTCCAGCGGACTGCTCTACGGCAGCGCCGTCGCCATCCCCGTCCCCGACCTGGACCGCACCGCCCACCTGCTCCTCCTCGGCGCCAACCCGCTCGAGTCCAACGGCAGCCTGTGCACCGCACCCGACTTCCCCGGCAAGCTGAGGGCGCTGCGCCGCCGAGGCGGCACGCTCACCGTCGTCGACCCGCGCCGCACCCGCACCGCCCGGCTCGCCGACCGGCACGTCGCGATCCGCCCAGGCACCGACGCGCTCCTGCTCGCCGCCCTCGCCCACGTCCTGTTCAAGGAGAAGCTGACCGACCTCGGCGCCCTCGCCGGGCACGTGGAGCAGCTCGACGACGTCGAGGCGGCGGTGCGGGACTTCACCCCGGAAGCCGTGGCCGCCGCCTGCGACATGGACGCCGAGGAGATCCGTACGATCGCCCGCGAGCTCGCGGCCGCGCCGTCCGCCGCCGTCTACGGGCGCATCGGGAGCTGCACCGTGGAGCACGGCACGCTCGCGAGCTGGCTCGTCGACGTCCTCAACATCCTCACCGGCAACCTGGACCGGCCCGGCGGCGCGCTCTTCCCCCTCGCCGCCACCGACAAGGCCCCGCGCCCGGCCGGCCCCGGCAAGGGCTTCGCTCTCGGCCGCTGGTCGAGCCGTGTCGGCGGACACCCGGAGGCCAAGGGCGAGCTTCCCATCGCCGCACTCGCCGAGGAGATCGAGACACCCGGCGACGGGCGGATCCGCGCCCTCGTCGCGATCGCCGCCAACCCGGTGCTCTCCGCCCCCGACGGCGACCGCCTCGACGCGGCGCTGAGCGGCCTGGACTTCATGGTCAGCGTCGACCCGTACCTGAACGAGACGTCACGCCACGCCGACGTGGTACTGCCGCCGCCGCCCCCGTCCCAGAGCGCCCACTTCGACTTCGCCTTCAACGCCCTCGCCGTGCGCAACCAGGTCCGCTACACACCCGCCGCCGTCCCCCTGGAGGACGGGCTGATGGACGAGTGCGAGATCCACGCCCGGCTGATCCTCGCCGTCGGCGGCATGCACGGCGCCGAGCCGTCCGCCGTCGACGACATGGTCGTCCAGGGCACCCTCGCCAAGGCCGTCGCCGACCCCCACTCACCCGTGCACGGCCAGGATCCGGCGGAGATCGCCGCCGAACTCACCGGCGGCAGCGGAGCCGAGCGCCGACTGGACCTGATGCTGCGCCTCGGCCCGTACGAGCTCACCCTCGCCAAGCTCCTGGAGAACCCGCACGGCATCGACCTCGGGCCCCTCCAGCCGCGCGTCCAGCAGGTGCTCAAGACCCGCAGCGGGCGCATCGAGCTGCTGCCCGCGCCGATCGCCGCCGACCTGCCGAGGCTCCGCAGCGCCCTCGACCGGCGTCCCGACGGGCTCGTCCTGGTCGGCCGCCGCCATCTGCGCTCCAACAACAGCTGGCTGCACAACGTGCCGGCACTGGGCGGCGGCACCAACCGCTGCACCCTGCACGTCCACCCCGACGACGCGGCCCGCCTCGGCCTCGCGGACGGCGCGACGGCCACGGTCACCGCGGACGGCGGGCGGGTGGAGGCACCCGTGGAGATCACCGCCGACGTCCGCCCGGGTGTCGTGAGCCTGCCGCACGGCTGGGGTCACGACCGGCCGGGCACCCGGCTCTCGGTGGCCTCCGCCCGTCCCGGCGTCAACGTCAACCAGCTCCTCGACGGCTCCCGGCTGGACCCCCTGTCGGGCACGGCCGTGCTCAACGGCTTCCCCGTCGAGGTCGCACCCATGGACTGACCTGGGCTTTTGCTCGTATTGCTCACGTGTCAACACCTTGTTAACGGCGATTGACGACACCTAACGTCATCCGAACCGCCGCCCCGGTGGAGTTCAAGGATGAACGTTAGGTGTCCCCATGCTGACAATCCTCGGCTTCGCCATGATCGCGACTTTCCTGGTCCTGATCATGATGAAGAAGATGTCGCCGATAGCGGCGCTGGTCCTCATCCCCGCACTTTTCTGCGTCATCGTCGGAAAGGGTGCGCACCTCGGGGACTACGTCCTCGAGGGCGTCGGCAATCTCGCGCCCACGGCCGCGATGCTGATGTTCGCAATCGTCTACTTCGGCGTCATGATCGACGTCGGCCTGTTCGACCCGATCGTCCGAGGCATCCTGCGCTTCTGCAAGGCCGACCCGCTGCGCATCGTGATCGGTACGGCTCTGCTGGCCGCCATCGTCTCGCTGGACGGTGACGGCTCGACGACCTTCATGATCACGGTCTCCGCGATGTACCCGCTCTACAAGCGCCTCAAGATGAGCCTGGTCGTCCTGACCGGTATCGCCGCGACCGCCAACGGCGTCATGAACACGCTGCCCTGGGGCGGCCCGACCGCCCGTGCGGCGACCGCGCTCAAACTGGACGCGGGCGACATATTCGTCCCGATGATCCCGGCCCTCGGCGTCGGCCTCCTGTTCGTGATGGTCCTCGCGTACGTCCTCGGCCGTCGCGAGCGCAAGCGCCTCGGCTACCTCTCCCTGGACGAGGTCCTGGAGCCGGACACCGAGACCGTGCTGGTGAAGACGGGCGGCGGCGACCCGGCGAAGCCGGCCGCGGGCCGTGGCTCCGGTGCGGGCGCATCGGACGCCGGCGGCGACTCGCCCGCCGGCAAGGACGCCGCCGAGGACGACGACGAGGGCCTCCAGGGCCTCGACCCGCACCGCGCCACCCTGCGCCCGAAGCTCTACTGGTTCAACGCCGGGCTCACCGTCGCGCTCCTCGCCGCCATGATCATGGAGCTGCTGCCCATCCCGGTCCTCTTCCTGCTCGGTGCGGCCCTCGCCCTCACGGTCAACTTCCCCCGGATGTCCGACCAGAAGGCCCGGATCGCCGCCCACGCCGACAACGTCCTCAACGTCGCCGGCATGGTCTTCGCCGCCGCCGTCTTCACCGGCGTCCTCACGGGCACCGGCATGGTCGAGCACATGGCCGACTGGCTCGTCGGCGCGATCCCCGAGGGCATGGGCCCGCACATGGCCGTCGTCACCGGTCTGCTGAGCCTCCCGCTCACGTACTTCATGTCCAACGACGGCTTCTACTTCGGCGTCCTGCCCGTCCTCGCCGAGGCCGGCGCCGCCCACGGCGTCTCCCCGCTGGAGATCGCCCGCGCCTCGCTCGTCGGCCAGGCCCTGCACATGTCGAGCCCGCTGGTGCCCGCCGTGTACGTCCTCGTCGGCATGGCCAAGGTCGAGTTCGGCGACCACACCCGCTTCACCGTCAAGTGGGCCGCGCTCACCTCGCTGGTGGTCCTCGGCGCCGGAATCCTCTTCGGAATCATCTGACGTGACGGATTCCCGGAGCTGGCTGCTGCGCCTCGTCATCGCGTTCTCGTTCGCCCAGGGCGCGGTGTCGATGGCGCGGCCCGCCGTCTCCTACCGCGCCCTGTCGCTGGGCGCGGACGAGCGCGCCATCGGCGTCATCGCCGGTGTCTACGCGCTGCTTCCCCTGTTCGCCGCCGTACCGCTGGGGCGCAGGACGGACCACGGGCGGTGCGCGCCCCTGCTGCCCGTCGGCGTCGTCCTGATCTCCGGCGGATGCGCCCTCGGCGGTACCGCGGGCTCCCTCACGGCGATGGCCGCCTGGAGCGGCGTCATGGGGCTCGGCCACCTGTGCTTCGTCATCGGCGCCCAGTCCATCGTCGCCCGGCAGTCCGCACCCGCCGAACAGGACCGCAACTTCGGCCACTTCACCATCGGCGCCTCGCTCGGCCAGCTCGTCGGGCCGGTCGCCGCCGGTGCCGTGATCGGCGGCGACCTGGCCCGTACGAGCGGATACGCGCTGCTCGTCGCGGCGGCGGTGGCCGCCGCGTCCCTCGCCTCGCTGTGGCGCATCGAGCACCGCACCCCGCCACGGCCGCGCGCCGATCGCGCGACGGTGCCCGTGCACAGCATCCTGCGCACCCGCGGCGTACCCGCCGGGATCTTCATCAGCCTCGCGGTGCTCTCGGCGACCGACATCCTCACGGCGTACCTCCCGGTGATCGGCGAGCACCGGGGCATCGCGCCCGCCGTCGTCGGTGTGCTGCTCAGCCTGCGGGCCGCGGCCACCATCGCCTGCCGGCTGGTGATGACCCCGATGATCCGGCTCATGGGCCGCAGGGGTCTGCTGACCACGACCTGCCTGGTCGGCGGGTTGCTGTGCGGCGGCATCGCGCTGCCCACGCCCCTGTGGGCGCTCGCCGCGATGCTGATCCTGCTGGGGTTCTGCCTCGGTGCCGGCCAGCCGCTGTCGATGTCGACGGTGGTGCAGGCGGCACCTGCCGACGCGCGGTCGACGGCGCTCGCCCTGCGCCTGACCGGCAACCGCCTCGGCCAGGTGGCCGCGCCCGCGGGCGCCGGCCTGGTCGCCGGGCTCTCCGGCGCCGCCACGCCGTTCGTCCTGACCGGGGCACTGCTGGTGCTGTCGTCGGCGGCGGCCCTCCGCCGCCCCCGCCCCGCGGGCCCCCCGGAGCCCGCATCGAAGCCCGGTACTCGCCCCGTGCACCCGGCCGAACACGGGAACCGGCAGCCATAGCCGCCCTGTCCGCCGGCACCCCGGACACCGCGCTCACGTCACGAGGCCGCGGCCGCGTGGCCGGGGGCCTTTCTCTGCCTCCTTCTTACCGGCGAGCGCTCTTGGACTGCCGGGGAAGATGTGACGCGGACATCGCCCGGTTGCCTCTGGCGCGCGAAAACTAACATCGCTAGTTTGGGGCGCGGACACGACCGTGAAGCGTGGAGGAGAGCGATGAAGGCGCACGACGGCATGTACATCGGCGGCCAGTGGCGGCCGGCGGCCACCACCGACACCATCGCCGTGGTCAACCCCGCGGACGAGCAGGTCATCGCCCATGTGCCGGCCGGTACCGCCGAGGACGTCGACGCCGCCGTGCGCGCGGCCCGCGCCGCGTTCCCGGCCTGGGCGGCCACCCCGCCCGCCGAGCGCGCCGCCCTGCTCACGGCCCTGCGCGACGAGTTGGCACGCCGCCAGGACCTGATCGCCGCCACCGTCACCGCCGAGCTCGGCGCCCCGCCCGCGCTCGCCCAGGCCGTGCACACCGGCATGCCGCTGCTGGTCGCCGGCTCGTACGCCGAACTCGCCGCCGACTACTCCTTCGAGGAGACGATCGGCAACTCCACCGTCCTCATGGAGCCCGCCGGCGTCGTCGCCGCGATCACGCCGTGGAACTATCCGCTGCACCAGGTCGTCGCCAAGGCCGCCCCCGCGCTCGCCGCCGGATGCACCGTCGTCCTCAAGCCGGCCGAGGACACCCCGCTGACCGCACAGCTCTTCGCCGAGGCCGTCCACGACGCGGGCGTACCCGCCGGAGTGTTCAACCTCGTCACCGGCCTCGGGCCGGTCGCGGGCCAGGCCCTCGCCACACACGAGGACGTCGACCTCGTGTCCTTCACCGGCTCGACGGCCGTGGGCAGGCGGATCGGCGCGAGCGCGGGCGCCGCGGTCAAGCGCGTCGCCCTGGAGCTCGGCGGCAAGTCCGCCAACGTCATCCTGCCGAGCGCCGACCTCGCCAAGGCCGTGAACGTCGGCATCGCCAACGTGATGTCCAACTCCGGCCAGACGTGCAGCGCATGGACCCGGATGCTCGTGCACAAGGACCGGTACGACGAGGCCGTCGCGCTGGCCGCCTCCGCGGTCGCCACGTACGTTCCCGGTGAACGGGTGGGCCCACTCGTCAACGCCCAGCAGCAGCAGCGGGTCCGCGGCTACATCGAGAAGGGCATCGCCGAGGGCGCGCGAATCGTCGCCGGCGGCCCGGACGCGCCGCTGGAGACCGGCTACTACGTCAGCCCGACCGTCTTCGCCGACGTCACCCCCGGCATGACCATCGCCCAGGAGGAGATCTTCGGTCCGGTCGTCTCGATCCTCAAGTACGAGGACGAGGACGACGCGCTCGCCATCGCGAACGGCACCGTCTACGGTCTGGCCGGCGCCGTCTGGGCGGGGGACGAGGCCGAGGCGGTCGCGTTCGCCCGCCGCATGGACACCGGGCAGGTCGACATCAACGGCGGCAGGTTCAACCCCCGTGCTCCCTTCGGCGGTTACAAGCAGTCCGGGGTCGGCCGCGAACTCGGCCCGCACGGCCTCGCCGAGTACCTCCAGACCAAGTCCCTCCAGTTCTGAGCCGGGAGACACCATCGTGGTCCGCGCCGCAGTCCTGCCCGCCGTAGGCTCCCCCCTGGAGATCGCCGAGATCTCGCTGCCCGAGCCCGCCCCCGGCCAGGTCCGGGTCCGCCTCGCCGCCGCCGGGGTGTGCCACTCCGACCTGTCCCTGTCCAACGGCACCATGCGCGTGCCCGTCCCGGCCGTCCTCGGCCACGAGGGCGCCGGCACCGTCGTCTCTGTCGGCGAGGGCGTCACCCACGTCGCACCCGGCGACGGCGTCGTCCTCAACTGGGCGCCGTCCTGCGGCAGCTGCCACGCCTGCTCGATCGGGGAGATCTGGCTGTGCGCCGACGCCTTGACCGGCGCGGGGCGGGTCCACGCCGTCACCGCGGACGGCACCGAACTGCATCCCGGGCTGAACGTGGCCGCGTTCGCCGAGGAGACCGTCGTCGCCGCGAACTGCGTGCTCCCCGCGCCCGAGGGCGTGTCCCTGACCGACGCGGCGCTCCTCGGCTGCGCCGTGCTCACCGGGTACGGGGCCGTCCACCACTCCGCCCGCGTACGCGAGGGCGAGTCGGTCGTCGTCCACGGCGTGGGCGGGGTGGGCCTCGCCACGCTCCAGGCGGCCCGGATCGCCGGCGCGGCCACGGTCATCGCGGTCGACGTCTCGCCCGAGAAGGAGGAACTGGCCCGCCGGGCGGGCGCCACGGAGTACGTGGTCGCGTCCGACACCACGGCGAAGGAGGTACGCCGGCTGACCGGGGGGCGGGGCGCGGACGTCGCGATCGAGTGCGTCGGCCGCGCGACCACGATCCGCACGGCCTGGGACTCGACCCGCCGCGGCGGCCGCACCACGGTCGTCGGCATCGGCGGCAAGGACCAGCAGGTCACCTTCAACGCCCTGGAGATCTTCCACTGGGGCCGGACGCTGTCGGGCTGCGTCTACGGCAACTGCGACCCGGAGCGCGACCTCCCGGTCCTCGCGTCCCACATCCGCGGGGGCGGCCTCGACCTGGGCGTGCTCGTGACGGACCGCATCGGCCTGGAGGACATCCCGTCGGCGTTCACGGCGATGCGCGAGGGCCGCGGGGGGCGGTCGCTGGTGGTGTTCTGACCTTCCCGCACCACGCCCCTCCCCGTACCCGGGGCGAGCCCCGGCCTCGACAGCCCAGCGCCCTGCCGAGCGCGGGTTCCGCACCCTGCCGCCCGTTGGGGGCTTCGGCCCGCCCTGGTTCAGGACGGGTTCTTCGCCCTGCCGCCGCAGGCTCCGGAGCCTGCGGCGGCAGGGCGAACATCGGTCCGGACGTCCAGGCTTGCGCCGTCGCGCACCGGCTGGGGTTGCACCGCGCCGGTGTGCGTTGGGAGCTTCTGCCCGCCCCCAGGGCCATGTTGCCTGCCCGGCCATATCTGCTGCTCGCCCGGCCGGAGGGCATCGCCGCCCCCGGCCCCTTCGTGCTGCCCGCTCCCGCTGCGCCCCCGCGGAGCCCATCCTTGCGCTACCCGTTGACTCCATACCCACCGGTCGGTACGGTCCCCGCACTCCTCGTCCCCGCACCTTTGGAGTGCACGCATGGACACCGCACCCCCGTCCCCCGCCGCCCCGAACCGCCGGCGCGTCGCCACCGCCGCCGCTCTCGCCTCCGCCGTCGAGTGGTACGACTACTTCGTCTTCGGCATCGCCGCCGCCCTCGTCCTCGGCGATCTCTACTTCCCCGCCGGCAGCTCCTCCGCCGGCGTCCTCGCCGCCTTCGCCACCTTCGCGGTGGGCTTCCTCGCACGCCCCGTCGGCGGCATCATCGCCGGCCAGCTCGGCGACAAGCGCGGCCGCAAGCCCATGCTGGTCCTCGCGCTGACCCTGATGGGCGTCGCCACCGCGGGCATCGGGCTGCTCCCCACGTACGAGACCATCGGCATCGCCGCCCCCGTCGTCCTCGTGCTGCTCCGGATCGTCCAGGGCATCGCCGTCGGCGCCCAGTGGGGCGGCGCGATGCTGATGGCGACCGAGTACGCCCCCGAGGGCAAGCGCGGTCTGTACGGCAGCCTCGTCCAGCTCGGCGTCCCCATCGGCGTGGTCACCGCCAACACCGTCTTCCTCGTGGCCGGTTCCCTCACCGACGACGCGGCCTTCGCCTCCTGGGGCTGGCGCGTCCCGTTCTTCGTCGGGTTCCTCGTCCTCGGCCTCGCCTGGTACATCCACACCCGGGTCGAGGAGACCCCCGCGTTCCGCGAGGCCGAACGCGCTCTCGCCGCCCAGGAGAAGACCGAGAGGCGTTCGCCGCTGCGCACCATCCTGCGCAGCCACCTCGGCACCGTCCTCCTCGCCGGCGGCTCCTTCGCCGTCAACACCGCGACGTTCTACATCATCATCACCGGCGTTCTCGACTACGCGACCCGCGAGCTCGAGATGAAGCGCAGCGCGGTGCTGGCCGTCTCCCTGTGCGTCAGCCTGACCCAGCTCGTCCTGATCCCCGCGGCGGCGTCCCTGTCCGACCGCATAGGGCGGCTGCGCATCTACGCCGCGGGCGCGGTGGGCCTGCTGCTGTGGGCGGTGCCGATGTTCCTGCTCATCGACACGGCCTCGCTGCTGTGGCTCGGCGTCGGAACCTTCGTCACGAGCTGCTTCCTCAGCATCATGTACGGACCCCAGGCCGCCCTGTTCGCCGAGCTGTTCACCGCCGAGATGCGCTACACCGGCGCCTCGCTCGGCTACCAGATCGCCGCGGTCTTCGGCGGCGGCCTGGCGCCGTTCATGATGGTGCTGCTGCTGGAGGCCACCGGCACGTCGATGGCCGTCTCCGCCTACATCATCGGGCTGGCCGTGATCGCCCTGGTCTCGATCAGGATTCTCGCCTCGCGGGCCGCGAAGGCGGCCGCCCCGGCGACGCCGGAGGTGAAGGAGCCGGCTCCCGCGGAGTGACGGGCGCCCCGGCCGCGGACGCCCTCCGCGGCCGGGACCGCGACACCGCCACCCCCGCGAGGCACAGCGCACCGCCGGCCAGGGTCAGCGGCCCCGGCACCTCTTCCAGTACCAGCCAGGACATGAGCACCACCAGGGCCGGGACGGCGTACGTGGTCGCTCCCATCCGGCCCGCGGTCGTACGCGCCAGGGCATAGGCCCAGGTCGTGAAGGCGAGCGCGGTCGGGAACACGCCGAGGTAGACCATGTTCAGCGTGGCGGACACCGGGGCACGGGCCGCCTGGTCCGCCAGCTGCCCGGCGAACGGCAGACACGCCACCGCTCCCACCAGGCACCCGAAGGCCGTCACCTGCAGCGCGCTCGCGTGCGCCAGCGCCGGCTTCTGCGCCACGACGCCGCCCGCGTAGCCGACGGCCGCGAGCAGGCACAGCAGGACCCCCAGCGTGGACGCCCCGCCCTCGCCGGACATCGACAGGCCGACCGTGACCGCGCCCGCGAACGACACGGCCATGCCCGCCAGCAGCCGGGGCGGCACCGCCTCGCCCAGCAGCCGCGCGCCGAGAAGCGCGATGAGCACGGGCCCGATGTTGACGACCATCGCCGCCGTGCCCGCGTCGACCTCCTGCTCGCCCCAGTTGAGCACCACCATGTAGACGCCGAACCAGAGCAGCCCGGACACCGCGATGCCGGGCCACGCGGCCCGGGGCGGCAACCTCTCGCGGCGCACCAGCAGCACACAGCCCAGCGCGAGGGCCCCGGCGAGCAGGCGGCCGAGGGCGAGGGCTCCGGGGGAGTACGCCTCGCCGGCACTGCGGATGGACACGAAGGCGGAGGCCCACAGCACGACGGTGACGCCCGCTGCGGCCAGTGCGGGCCACCGAGCGTGCTGCGTACGGCGAATCGGGTTCGTCATGGGGCGACCGTAGGGCCCGGACCCTTCGGCGCTCACCGCAATGTCCCGGGCACGATGCCGAGCAGCCGGTCGAGAGCCCGCTCGCCCTCGGCCGTCACCTTCACCGCCCGCTCCGAGCCGATCCGCACGCACCAGCCGGCGTCCAGGGCGTGGCGGCACAGCCGTGCCCCGGCGAGCCCCGCGAGGTGCGGCTTGCGCTCGGTCCAGTCCAGGCAGCCCCGCACGAGCGGACGGCGGCCGGTGCGCTCCAGCGGCACCCCGAGTTCGCCGAACCACCGCGCGCCCCGCTCCGTGAGGGCGAAGCCGGCGTCCTGGCTGAGCAGTCCGCGCTCGGTCATGGCCCCGGTGATCGTGATGCCGAGTCTGCCGGCGAGGTGGTCGTAGCAGGTGCGGCCGCGCGCCATGGCGGCGGCGACGGTCGACTCGCGCAGTCCGCGCGGCGGTCGCGCCGGCCCCTCCGGCGCGGCGTACGCGGCCAGTTCCTCGACGAGATGCGCCACACGCTCGTCGGCGAGCCGCACATAGCGGTGCCGGCCCTGGCGCTCCTCGGCGAGCACCCCGCCGGCGACGAGCTTGCCGAGATGCTCGCTGGCGGTCGACGCGGCGACCCCGGTGTGCCGCGCGAGTTCTCCGGCCGTCCAGGCCCGCCCGTCGAGCAGCGCGAGGCAGATCCCGGCCCGGGTCTCGTCGGCGAGGAGCGCGGCGAAGGCGGCGAGGTCACGCGAGGAGGTCATGCCTCCCAGGATGCGTCAGCGACGGTTCGGCGCGGGCCGAAGCGTCTCGTACTGGATCGCGAGACCGTCGAGCAGTGCCCGCAGTCCGGTCTCGAAGGCGCCCTCGTCCACCTGTTCCTGTCGTTCCGCCAGCAGGTGGGCCTGGCCCAGGTGCGGGTAGTCGGCCGGGTCGTACGCGGCCGCGTCGTCGACGAAGCCGCGGGCGAAGGAGCCGAGCGCCGAGCCGGTGATGAAGTAGCGCATCAGCGCGCCGATGTGGGTGGCCTGGGCGGGGGGCCAGCCCGCGCGGACCATCGCTCCGAACACCGTGTCGGCCACCTTGAGGCCGGCCGGCCGGCGTCCGGGGCCGCGGGCCAGCACGGGGACGGTGTGGGGGTGGGCGGTCAGCGCGGCCCGGTAGGAGACCGCGTAGTCGTGCAGGGCCGTGCGCCAGTCGCGGGGGTCGTCCTCCCGGAACATCGACAGGTCGACCCGGGCGCTGACGGCGTCGGCGACGGCGTCGAGGATCTCGTCCTTGTTGCGGAAGTGATTGTAGAGCGAGGGGCCGCTCACGCCGAGTTCGGCGGCGAGGCGGCGGGTGGACACCGCGTCGAGTCCCTCGGCGTCCACGAGCGCGCTCGCCGTCTCGACGATGCGTTCTCTGCTGAGGAGGGGCTTGCGCGGTCGGGCCATGCGGCACATAGTAGGCACCCGTAAAGAAACTAGCAGTGATAGTTAAAGTGGGGTGGCCGCACATGGACCTGGAGCTCGGCGAGGAGCAGGCGGCCGTACGGCGGCTCGCCCGGGACTTCGTCACCCGCGAGATCTCCCCGCACGTCGTCGCATGGGACCGCGCGGAGAGCGTCGACCGGGGCATCGTGAAGAAGCTCGGCGCGCTCGGCTTCCTCGGGCTCACGATCGACGAGGAGTACGGCGGCTCCGGCGGCGACCATCTCGCGTACTGCCTGGTCACCGAGGAACTGGGCCGCGGTGACTCGTCGGTGCGCGGCATCGTCTCCGTCTCGCTCGGACTGGTCGCCAAGACCGTGGCCGCCTACGGCACCGAGGAGCAGAAGCGCCGGTGGCTGCCGGGCCTGACGGCGGGCGAGGCCGTCGGCTGCTTCGGTCTCACCGAGCCCGGCACCGGCTCCGACGCGGGAAACCTGGCCACCAGGGCCGTACGCGACGGCTACTGGACGCGGCCGTCGGGTACGCGGGCGAGCGCGAGCAGTTCGGCAGGCCCATCGCACACCACCAGCTGGTCCAGGAGCTGATCAGCGACATCGCCGTCGACGTGGACGCCGCCCGGCTGCTGACCTGGCGGGTCGCCGGTCTCGTCGACCGGGGCGAGGACTTCGCCACCGCCGCGTCCAAGGCGAAGCTCTTCGCCTCCGAGGCGGCGGTCCGGGCCGCGAACAACGCCCTCCAGGTCTTCGGCGGCTACGGCTACATCGACGAGTACCCGGTCGGCAAACTGCTGCGCGACGCCCGGGTGATGACCCTCTACGAGGGCACGAGCCAGATCCAGAAACTGATCATCGGCCGGGCGCTCACCGGGGTCTCCGCCTTCTGATAGGGCCGCGGGAGGCACGTGAGTACGCCGAAGTACGCCGACTGAGTACGAGCGCGCATGCCGCCCGACGACCGGGGCGCGACGCTGTGCCCATGAGTGAGACACCGGTCAAGCAGCAGAACACCGCGGCGTACTACGGCCAGGCCGTCGCCTCCTTCGCCATCGCGCTCGGAGCCGTCGCCGTCGGCATCTTCAACCTGGAGGCGGACGCCTGGGTGCGCGCCTTCCTCGGCATCGCCGTCCTCTACCTCACCACCTCCGCCTTCACCCTCGCCAAGGTGGTCAGGGACCGTCAGGAGGCCGGGCAGATCGTCAGCCGGGTCGACCAGGCCCGGCTGGAGAAGCTGCTCGCCGAGCACGACCCGTTCCAGAAGCTCTAAGCGCCCGCTCACTGTCACGGTATGGTGTTCGCCTGACCAGGGAAGGGGCTAGCGATGAGTGCGGCGGACCGGACGGCCGAAGAAGACAAGCCGTGGGACGAGGTCACTCCGGAGGCGGCCCGGAAGTTGCTGGTCGCCGCGGTCGAGGCGTTCGCGGAGCGCGGCTACCACGCGACCACGACACGTGACATCGCGGGCCGGGCCGGCATGAGCCCGGCGGCGCTCTACATCCACTACAAGACCAAGGAAGAGCTGCTCCACCGGATCAGCAGGATCGGCCACGACAAGGCGCTGGAGATCCTCTCGGCGGCGTACGAGGGCGAGGGCACGCCCACCGAGCGGCTCGCCGACGCCGTGCGGTCCTTCGTCCGCTGGCACGCCGGCCGGCACACCACCGCGCGGGTCGTGCAGTACGAACTGGACGCGCTCGGCGAAGCCCACCGCACGGAGATCATCGCGCTGCGCCGCGAGACCGACGCCGTGGTGCGCCGACTGCTCGAAGAGGGCGTGGCGGCGGGCGAGTTCGACGTGCCCGACGTGCCCGGCACCACCGTCGCCGTGCTGTCGCTGTGCATCGACGTGGCCCGCTGGTTCAACACCCAGGGCCGGCGGACGCCCGACGAGGTCGGCGCGTTCTACGCCGACCTCGTCCTGCGGATGGTGGGGGCTCAGAAGAAGTAGCGGGACACCGACTCCGCCACACAGACGGGCTTGTCGCCGCCCTCGCGCTCGACCGTGACGAGGGCGGTCACCTGCACGCCGCCGCCCGCCTCCTCCACGTTCTGCAGGACGGCCGTCGCGCGCAGCCGGGAGCCGACCGGCACGGGGGCGGGGAAGCGCACCTTGTTGGTGCCGTAGTTGATGCCCATCTTCATGCCCTCGACCCGCAGCACCTGCGGCACCAGGGCCGGCAGCAGCGACAACGTCAGATAGCCGTGGGCGATCGTCGTGCCGAAGGGGCCGCCGGCCGCGCGCTCGGGGTCGACGTGGATCCACTGGTGGTCGCCGGTGGCGTCGGCGAAGAGGTCGATCCGCTTCTGGTCGACCTCCAGCCAGTCGCTGTGCCCGAGCTGCTCGCCGACCCCGGCGCGCAGCTCCTCGGGGGAGGTGAAGATCCTCGGCTCTGCCATGTTGCTGGTCCCTGCCTCTCGCGTCTTCGAAAGCCCGTGTCTAAGCGCTTGCTCAGCATGGTGGGGGAGCGGTCCGCTTGTCAACGGACGGCCAGTAGGCTTCGAGGGGTGCCACAGATTCCCGAGAAGATCCATGAGCTCACGGTCGGCCAGCTCTCCGCGCGCAGCGGCGCGGCCGTGTCGGCCCTGCACTTCTACGAGTCCAAGGGCCTCATCAGCAGTCGCCGCACCGCCGGGAACCAACGCCGCTACAGCAGGGACGCGCTGCGCCGCGTCGCGTTCGTGCGAGCGGCGCAGCGCGTCGGCATCCCGCTCGCCACGATCCGCGACGCGCTCGCCGAACTGCCCGAGGAGCGCACCCCCGACCGCGAGGACTGGGCCCGCCTGTCGGCGGCGTGGCGCAGCGAACTGGACGAGCGCATCAAGCAGTTGGGCCGTCTGCGGGACCATCTGACGGACTGCATCGGCTGCGGCTGCCTCTCGCTGCAGACATGCGTGCTGTCCAACCCGGACGACGTCTTCGGCGAGCGGTCGACCGGCTCCCGGCTCCTGCCGGAGCGGCGGCGCGCCACGGGCGACCCGGCCTGACACACGCGAGGCGGGCCCGCACCCCGTGCCGGGCCCGCCTGTCGTGGGGTCCTACTCGTACTCCGTGCCGCCCTTACGGGTCAGGTATGCCGGGCTCACCGCCTTGGCGATCGCGCGCCCGCCGGTGACCGGGCTGTACCGCTCCACCGCCGGCCGCACGACGACGCCCTCGCGCAGATGCAGCCGCCAGCCCGACACCGTCTCGCGGCCGCTCGCCAGCTCCAGCACCTTCTCCGCGTCGTACGGACCGGCGAACAGCCGGGGAACGACCGGCAGTTCACCACCGAGCACGGCCGCCGGGTCCAGCCAGCGGACCTGGCCGTCGATCTCCGCCGAGATGTCGAACACGGCATAGCCCAGCCCGTTCTCCGCCCGGGCGTCCTTGCCGTAACCGAGGTCCTGGACGCCGGCGCCGTACACCTCGGCGAACACCCCGAGCCGGCTCGCACCGAGCCGCTCGGCGAGGCGCGCCGCGATCCTGGGCACGCCGTGCCCGAGCACCGCGCGCCAGTAGAGGTTCGCGGGGTCCCGCTTGATGGCCAGTCCCCTGGCGCCGAAACCCTTGGACGAGACCTGCACCCGGCCGCCGTCCGCCGTGCCGTACGTCACCAGACAGGCGGATCCGTGCAGCTTCTCGGTGATCACGACCGCCTCCCCGGGCTCGAAGACGCCCGGATAGCGCTGCAGGTTCTCGATGTCCACCCACGGCAGCAGGTCCGGTGCCGCTTCCACATCGCCGCTCATCCGGGGCGGGATCGGCGGCGCCCACTTGGTGATGGCGAGCCGCTCGGCGAAGTCCGTGCCGTCCGCGGCCGCCCGCGCCAGATCGACGTCCGCGAGCGCACGCGGCCGGCACACGAGCCCCTGCGACAGCTCACCCCGCAGGCGCACGGCCTTGACCCGGTTGGCATCACCGCCCGCGAGCCGGCCGGTCAGACCCAGCTCCTCGACGAGCGCCGCCGGCAGCACGGCCTGCTCGGGGATGTAGACAGCGGCGTCGCCGGTGCGATAGACGCCCTTGGCGACGACGGCGCGGTACAGGCCCACCTGGGCCAGCTCCAGCGCATCGGCGTTCGGGTGCTCGTGCACGGTCAGGATTTCGGCGGTGACGCGCAGCGTCGACATCGGGGGGCTCCTCGGTCGTGGTCCTCGTCGCCCCCACTCTCGGCCGTGAAATCCCAATGGGCCACGGGATTTCACGTCTGCTAGCGTCGGCATCCTCTCCCGGCCCGCAGAACAGGCCGACGCCCTCCGCGGGTGCGGGATCAGATCCTCGCGCACGCCCCCGTGACGCCGTCCGGGCACGCGGCGCGCCCCCGCGTGATGAGGGAGAGGTCCCGGGCCCCCCGACCCGGGACCGGCGTCCCTCAGGCCACCGAGGCGAGTTCCCGGCGCCCCGCGCGCTTCGCCGCGGTCACCGCCTCCGGCGTCAGCACGGGCTGGGGCACCACGATCCCGCAGCCCGTGCAGATCGGGCCGGAGAACGGCTCGTGCTCCAGGTCCCTTCGCCACACGATGTGCGTTCCCCTGCACACCGGGCACGCGTCCCCGGGCTCCGTCTCCAGCGCGCCTATCAGGCTGCGCAGCACCTCGTCCAGCGGCTCCGAGGGATGCGTCCCGGGGCTGTCGCAGCGCGCGATCCCGTTGCCGCCCCACGTCCTGCGGTGCCAGTCGTCGATGTGTCCGGGCCGCCGCAGCCCCTCGTGCTTCTCCCGTTTGCGGCGGTCCGCGAAGTTCTCCTCGTACGCGAGCCATACGGCCCGCGCCTGCTCCAACTCCTCCAGCGCGGCCACCAGCCGCGCCGGATCCGGTGCCCTGTCCTCGGGCTCGATGCCGTGCCTCGCGCACAGATGATCCCAAGTGGCCCGGTGCCCATAAGGGGCAAATCTTTCCAGGCACTTGCGCAGTGAGTAGCGCCGCAGCGCCAAGTCGCACCGCACGTCACGCACCTGTCTCGCAAGACTCCGGAAACCCGCCATCGCGTCGACACCTCCGTCGCTCGTACATCGGCGTTGAAGAATGGACGTAGGAGTGCCCGTTTCGGCTCCATCGAAAATCGGGACGTGTCATGTCGACCGGATCACGCCCCTGTTTCAGCGGCCGACGCGCCCCGCCGACAGCACCACCCGGGCCAGTTCCTCGTGGCAGATGTCACTGTGCGCACCCGCGGGCGGCCCGCCCCGCCGCACCACCTGCGCGGCGTCCACACTGACGCATCCCGAGTCCGGCAGGCCGTCGCGCAGCGCCTCCTCCAGCGTCAGCCGCGGCGTGCCCGCGACGGCCTGGATGCCGTCGTGGCCCATCGCCCACCAGCGCCGGTCGCCGCCGACCGCCGACGCCTCGTCCCCGGCCAGGGCCGATGCCAGCGGATAGAACACGCCGAGGGCACTGTCGTGCCGCGAGTAGCAGGCGACCACCGGCCCGTCGACCCGCTCCTGCACCGCGGCGAGTGCGCCCGCGCTGTGCGGGGCGTGCGGCAGGCCGCACGCGAACGCGTAGTGCGACAGGGCGCCTTGGAGCAACGTCACCGACTTGACGTTGTCCACGCCGTCCGGCAGTCCCCGCAGCGCGAACGCCACCAGTCGCGCCCCCTGGCTGTGCCCGACGAGGTGCACCCGCAGCCGCGGCGCCGAACGGGCCAGCCGGCCGAGGAACGGCCCGAGCCCCAACTCGCCGACCGTCCCCGCGCGGCGCTTCATCGCGTAGTACGTCGTCTGCCGCAGCAACTCCTTCGCGCCCCGCCACGCGGAGCGCAGACCGCCGCCGAACGGCGTCGCGCCGTACAGCGACCCGGACTCCGCTTCCAGGGCGGCGGCCAGCCTGCGGCACAGGGTGAGCGTGTCCTCGTACAGCACCGCGGGCGGGCTCTGCTCGTCGTGCGGCAGGTCCTCGGCGAACCCGGACTCCATGCCGCCGGGCGGCGTGGCCGCCAACTCCCGTGCCAGCCTGCCGAACTCGGCGAAGGCGGCCCGTGACTCCGGCTGATCGTCCAGCAGTTGCGCGAGCCGTTCGACGGTGTCGCGATGTCCCGGGAACAGTTCGGCGAGCACCGCGCGGGTCGCCCCGTCCAGGCCGGGGCCCGACGGCTGGGCGCCGGCGGCCGCCGGTTCGACGTCGGGGATCGGCTCGTCGGAGAACCGCATCGAGGGCCAGACGACGCCCGCGTACCCCAGCCGTGCCTGCGGGGTCTGCGCCACCAGCTTGGGGAAGGGAGCGAAGAACGACGCGTGGAGCCGCCGGGCCGTGCCCGGGGAGTTGTTCCACCCGTGAGCGAACATCACCAGGTCGGTGACGTCCGGATCCATGAGGGTGCCGTACGGCCCCAGCACATCGCCGTCCGCGTCGAAAGTGATCTCCCGGTACGGTCGCACACCTGTCCCCGACATGGCCCGCCCCTCCCCTTGGCCCGTCACCACAGGATCCTGCGCAAGGGGAGAAACGGCCATACCCCGGAAGCGGGCAGAGCCGGCCGGCCGCCCCGGCCCGGCGCGGAGGGATCAGGACGCCGTACGGCGTGACCAGCCGCACGTGCCCGGACCCGGCCGCCGCGCGCGTCGCCCGTGTTCCTCGTCCCACGGTTCACTCCCAGCCACGCGCGGGCCGTGCGAGAACCCGGCCGCGCATGGGGGCGCGGCCGGCAGGCCCCGCTTCCGGTGCGGCAGTCGCCGCCGCGCGGCGAGGTCAGTAGCGCAGGTACCGCCGGCGTACCGCGCGGAACGCGGCCAACTCGTCCCGCCACGCGCCCACCACCTCATCGGCGTCCGCACCCGCGTCGATGAGCGTGCGCACCTTGGTGGAACCGGTCAGCTTGTCGATCCAGTGGTCGGGGCGCCAGGCGAATCCGCTCCAGCTGCGCTTCGCCGTCACCAGCAGCGCGATGCCGGTGCCGACGGGGTCGAAGGACTGCCGGTCGTGGACGTGGAGTTGGACGCCGCCGATCGTCCTGCCCTGGAACTTGGAGAACGTGGGCGCGAAGTACGCCTCGCGGAAGCGGACGCCGGGCAGGTCCAGTGCGTTCGCGGCCTCGGCCCAGCGGCGGTCGACGCCCTCCGCGCCCAGGAGTTCGAAGGGGCGGGTGGTGCCCCGCCCCTCGGACAGGTTCGTGCCCTCGAACAGGCAGGTGCCGGAGTAGACGAGCGCGGTGTCGGGGGTGGGCATGTTGGGGCTCGGCGGCACCCAGGGCAGCCCGGTCTCGTCGTAGAAGTCGGAGCGGCGCCAGCCGGTCATGGTCACGGTCTCCAGCTCGACCGGTCGTGTGAGGAACTCCCCGTTGAAGAGCAGCGCCAGTTCGGCGACGGTCATGCCGTGCGCCTGCGAGATCGGCTCACGGCCCACGAACGTCGCGAACGCCTTGTCGAGCACCGGTCCCAGCGCCGCCCGGCCGGTCACCGGATTCGGCCGGTCGAGCACCACGAACCGCTTGCCCGCGAGCTCGGCGGCCTGCATGCAGTCGAAGAGGGTCCAGATGTAGGTGTAGAAGCGGGCCCCGGCGTCCTGGATGTCGAAGACGACCGTGTCCACGCCCGACGCGGTGAAGATGTCGGCCAGCGGCCGGCCGCTCTTCAGGTACGTGTCGTACACCGGCAGCCCGGTCGCCGGGTCGTCGTAGCGGCCCTCGGAGCCGCCCGCCTGCGCCGTGCCGCGGAAGCCGTGCTCGGGTCCGAAGACGGCGACCAGGTTCACGCGCTCGTCGGCGTGCATGACGTCGACGATGTGCCGGACCTCCCGCGTGATGCCGGTCGGGTTGGTGACCACGCCGATCCGTTCACCGGCCAGGAGCGCGTACCCGTCGGCGGCCAGCCGCTCGAATCCGGTGCGCACCCGGCCGCGGCCCGTATGGGCGGCGGCGGGCGTGACGGATGTCGCGGCCAGGGCCCCCACCGCGCCGCCGGCGGCCAGCAAACCCCGTCTGGAAAGGCTCATCGAGCTACCTCCGTGATCGCCGTCTGTCATGGCCACGCACGCTAGCGCTCCTGACGCCCTGGGGGAACGACCCGGGCACGGCCGTCCGGCCGCCCCCTTCCACGTCGGCATACCGACCGGTTAGTCTGCCTGGACAGCCGGGACGCTGCGAAAGGCGGAGCTTGATGAGCACGGTGCGGGGCGCAGGAGTTGTTGTCACGGGAGCGGGCGGCGGAATCGGCGCCGCCCTTGCCCGCCGGTTCGCCGCCGAGGGCGCCCGGGTCGTCGTCAACGACATCGACGCGGGCAAGGCCAAGGCCGTCGCCGACGAGATCGGCGGCACCGCCGTACCCGGTGACGCGTCCGACGTCGTCGACGAGGCCCGGCACGCCCTCGGCGGCGTCGTCGACGTCTACTGCGCCAACGCGGGTCTCGGCTCGGGCGGCGACGCCTTCGCGGACGAGGACGTCTGGGCCTCGGCCTGGGACGTCAACGTCATGGCGCACGTCCGGGCGAGCCGCGCCCTGCTGCCCGACTGGCTGGAGCGCGGCACCGGCCGCTTCGTCTCCACCGTCTCCGCCGCCGGACTGCTCACGATGATCGGGGCCGCGCCCTACAGCGTCACCAAGCACGGAGCGCTCGCCTATGCCGAGTGGCTCTCCCTCACCTACCGCCACCGCGGCCTCAAGGTCCACGCCATCTGCCCGCAGGGCGTACGGACCGACATGCTCGCCGCCACCGGATCGGCCGGCGACATCGTCCTCAAGCCGACCGCGATCGAGCCCGAGGACGTCGCCGACGCCCTGTTCGACGCGATGGACGAGGACCGCTTCCTCGTCCTGCCGCACCCGGAGGTCGCCGGCTACTACGCGGCGCGCGCCACCGAGACCGACCGCTGGATCGCCGGCATGAACCACATCCAGCGGAAGTGGGAGGAGGCGGGCCGATGAACTCCGTGTACGCCGCGCAGCCGTGGCTCGGGCAGCTGACCGAGGCACAGCGGGCCCCCATAACCCCGCCCCCGACCGTCGTGCACTCCTTCCGCGCGGCCGTCGCCCGCGCTCCGGAACATCCCGCGCTCGCCTACTTCGACGGCCGGCTGAGCTACCGGGAGACCGACGACCTCTCCGACTCCGTCGCCGCCCACCTCGCCGAGCGCGGTGTCGCCCGCGGCGACCGCGTCGCCCTCATGCTCCAGAACAGCCCGCACTTCGTCATCGCGCTGCTCGGTGCCTGGAAGGCCGGCGCGACCGTCGTCCCGCTCAACCCGATGTACAAGGCGGGCGAGGTCGCCCATGTCCTCGCCGACTCCGGGGCCACCGCGCTGATCTGCTCCGACCGGGCCTGGGAGGCGTACCTGCGCGAGTGTGCCGCCGCCTCGTCCGTGCGCGTCGCGCTCACTGCCTGCGAACTCGACCTCCAGACGCGCAACGACGAGCGGGTCCTCTCCTTCGAGCGAGCTTCACGGGCCGAGGACGCCGACGACCTGCTCACCGTCGGCCGCCGACGCCTCCCGGCGCCCTCCGGGCGTGAACTCGGTGCCGCGGACGTGGCCCTGATCAGCTACACGTCCGGCACCAGCGGCACCCCCAAGGGGGCGATGAACCTCCACGGCGGCATCACCTACAACGCCGAGCGGCAGCGCACCGGCCACCCCGTCCCCGAAGGCGCCTGCTACTTCGCCCTCGCGCCGCTCTTCCACATCACCGGCATGGTCTGCCAGCTCGCCGTCTGCATCGCCAACGCGGGCACCCTCGCGCTCGCCTACCGCTTCGAGGCGGGCGTCGTGCTCGACGCCTTCGCCGAGCACAGGCCGGCGTACACCGTCGGCCCGTCGACCGCCTTCATGGCACTGGCCGCCCACCCCGCCGCCACCCGCGCGCACTTCGCCTCCTTCGCCGTGATCTCCTCGGGTGGCGCGCCCGTGCCGCCCGCGCTGGTGGAGAAGTTCCGCGCCGGTTTCGGGCCGTACATACGCAACGGCTACGGGCTCACCGAGTGCACCGCGCCGTGTGCGTCCGTGCCCCCGGAGAGGGAGGCACCCGTCGATCCGGCGTCGGGCACCCTGTCCGTGGGCCTGCCCGGCCCCGACACCGTCGTGCGGATCGTCGACGAGAAGGGCGACGACGTGCCCCTCGGCGAACAGGGCGAGATCGCCGTCCGCGGCCCGCAGGTCGTGCCCGGCTACTGGCGCCTGCCCGAGGCCACCGCCGAGGCGTTCCCGGACGGCGAACTGCGCACCGGCGACATCGGCTTCATGGACGCCGACGGCTGGCTCTACGTCGTCGACCGCAAGAAGGACATGATCAACGCCTCCGGGTTCAAGGTCTGGCCCCGCGAGGTCGAGGACGTCCTCTACACGCACCCGGCGGTCCGTGAGGCGGCCGTCGTCGGCGTGCCGGACTCCTACCGCGGGGAGACGGTCAAGGCGTACGTCAGCCTGCGGACGGGGGCCGGCGTCGGGCCCGAGGAGCTGTCCGCCTACTGCGAGCAGCGGCTCGCCGCCTACAAATACCCCAGGGAAGTAGTGATCCTGCCGGAGCTCCCGAAGACCACAAGTGGGAAGATCCTCAGACGGGAACTGCGTTCCCGGGTGTAGAACACGGATGTTCCGGCAGGAAAGGAAGGTGGCGGCGATGGCCAGGACGACGGACGGGGAGGCGACCCCCGTACCGCAGAGGCTGCTGGCCGCCGCCACCCGCCTGTTCGCCGAGCAGGGATACGACCGCACGTCGGTCCAGGAGATCGTGGAGGCGGCGGGCGTCACCAAGGGGGCGCTCTACCACTACTTCGGGTCCAAGGAGGACCTCCTGCAGGAGGTCTACTCCCGGGTGCTGCGCGTCCAGCAGGAGCGGCTGGACGCCTTCGCCGACGCGGACGAGCCCGTGGAGGACCGGCTGCGCGAGGCGGCGGCGGACGTCGTCGTCACCACCATCGACAACCTGGACGACGCGGCGATCTTCTTCCGCTCCATGCACCACCTGAGCCCGGAGAAGCACAAGCAGGTGCGGGCCGAGCGGCGCCGCTACCACGAGCGGTTCCGGGCGCTGGTGGAGGAGGGGCAGCAGAGCGGCGTCTTCTCGTCGGCGACGCCGGCGGACCTGGTGGTGGACTACCACTTCGGGTCGGTCCACCACCTGTCGACGTGGTACCGCCCGGACGGCCCCCTGACGAAGCAGCAGGTAGCGGACCACCTCGCGGACCTCCTCCTGCGGGCACTCCGCCCCTGACCGCGCGTGCCCCCCCATGGGGGCGGGCTGCGTCGTGCGCGTGGCGCGCTCGTGGGGGCTCTGCGTCGTGTCGCGCGGCGCTGCGGTCGGGCTCTGCGTTGTGCGCGTGGCGCTGCTGTCGGGGCGCTGCCCCGAGCCCCGCGCCTCAATCGCCGGCGGGGCTGAATGTGCCTGGTCGGGCCGTTCGCGCGGCGCGGAGCTGCCGCTCCGTAGGGGGACGGGGGCGCAGCCCCCGTATCAGCGGGGTCTGGGGGCGGAGCCCCCAGTTACGGGAAGGGGCGGGGTGGGGGAAGGCCCCCCCCCCCCCCCCCCCCCACCAAAAAAAAAAAACCCCCCCCCCCCCCCCCCCCACCAGAGCCCCAACCGGTTTATGAGAGAAGGCCCCGCCGAAGACCACGCGGGTAGAAAATAGAAAAAAAAAAAAAAACAAA
>NZ_JBFAOY010000036.1:0-55654 GCF_040675505.1 Streptomyces sp. NPDC049597 | reverse complement strand
TGCCAGAACCGCGCCTGCGGCGTCCGCCGCTCGACCAGCTCCTTCACCCGCTTCGCCGGCGGCAGCTTCTCGCCCCTGGGCAGCTTCTCCCGGCTCGGGATCTCCAGCTTGCCACCCACCGGCGGCTTCGCGGCCCTCTCCTCGTCCTCGTCCGAGAACCAGCCCGCTATCGTGTCGACAACGCCCTTGTCGTCGTCCTTACCCGGCGAAGACGGTGGAGCCGCATACGCGACCTGCGGCAGCAGCGTTCCCGCCACCGCCGACACCACCAAACAGGAGATATATCTCCCGTAGGGGATTTTCACCTCGATACCTTTCCGCATCGGCGAACCGAGTCCGCCGCACGCGAAAAAGGCCCTCCGCACACGGAAAAACGGCACGCCGAACGAGCCCGCCAGAGGTTTCCGACGTGCCTGAAACAGTGCCGCTCATCTGCGGCGAGCAGGGATCGGACCTCCTCGCGAGCGCGGCAGCGGACAGTATTGATCACAGAACTGATGCCACGTCAACTGATCAGACATACATGGCAATTGGCGTGAACACGGGACGTCTTCGCTGCTCAGGCGGCTGAACACGGGGGTCGGTCCTGCTCGGGAAAGCAGCCGGCCCACCCCGGGACCGTCCGGGGTGGGCCGCTGGTTCTTGGGGGGCCGGCCGTCAGGGGCGGCTGGTCAGGTAACCGCCCATGGAGGTGAAGTACTCGGTCGCGGGCATCTCCCGGCCGTCCTCGGTCCGCACGCGGGTGATCGCCAGGCCGTGGTTGCGCCCCGTGCGGGCATCGGCGCCGGCGACGATCGCCACGCCCTCGCCCTCCCGGTAGAAGATCCGGCCCGGGGTGCCGCCGTAACGGCCTTCGGACACGACGGCGGAGAGGATCTCCAGCCGCTTCCCCTTGTGGAAGGTGAAGGCGCTCGGGTAGGGGGCGGACTGGGCGCGGACCAGGCGCTCCAGGACCTCGGCGGGCCAGTCCCAGTTGATCCGGATGTCCTCTTCGGCCCGCTTGTGGAAGAAGGTGGCCTTCGACCGGTCCTGCTTGGTGAACTCGGTCTGTCCGGAGGCGATCAGGTCGAGCGCGCCGATGGTGACCGGGGCGATGAGGTCGACCGTCTTGTGGAAGAGGTCGGTGGCCGTGTCGGTGGGCTCGACGGTGACCGCGTGCTGCATGACGATGTCGCCCGCGTCGAGCTCCTCGTCCATCATGTGGGCCGTGACGCCGACCTCGGGCTCGCCGTTGATGAGGGCCCAGATCAGCGGCGAGAACCCGGCGTACTTCGGCAGCAGCGAGTCGTGGACGTTCAGCGTGCCGTGCCGGGGCAGGGTGTAGATGCGCGGCGGGATCCAGGTGCGCCAGTTGTTGGCCACGATGATGTCCGGGTCGGCTTCCTTGAGCTGCTGGAACAGCTCCTCGTCGTCCGGCCGGTTGCGGATGATCACCGGGACGCCGTGCTCCTCGGCGAGGTCGGCGACGGAATCGCTCCAGATCTTCTCGTAGGCGTGCTCGCTCTTCGGATGCGTCACGACCGCCACCACGTCGTGCTCGGAGTCCAGGAGCGCCTGCAGGGTGCGGTGGCCCCAGGTCTGATAACCGAACATGACGACCCGCATGGGGGTTCCTCCTCAGAAAAGCGACTGACCGAGGTTAGTAAAGCAAGCCTTACCTAAGGATGCAATGAGGCTTGTTCTGGGGCCCAGTTGGAGCGGGAACGGTGCCGGTGTCCGTTTTGCCCCGTCGACAGGTTGGCCAGATCAGGTTAGCTTTACCTAAGTTCCGCTCGGCGGCCGGGTCACCGGTGTGCCCGAGCTCCGCCGTTCCCCCACGCCTGACAGCACGCCTGACAGGCGGCTGTCCCGCACGATGGGAGTGACATGTCACAGACTCTTCCTGACGACGCACCACTGATCCACGACCTCATCGGTATCGGCTTCGGGCCGTCCAATGTGGCCATGGCGATCGCGCTCACGGAGCACAACGCACGCGTCGGAAGGCAGGAGGCGGTCACCGCTCACTTCTTCGAGCGGCAGCCCCAGTTCGGCTGGCACCGAGGCATGCTCATCGACGACGCGACCATGCAGGTCTCCTTCCTCAAGGACCTGGTGACGCTCCGGAACCCGAGCAGCGAGTACAGCTTCCTGCGCTACCTGCAGAGCAAGGGCCGGCTCATCGACTTCGTCAACCACAAGAACCTCTTCCCGCTGCGCGTGGAGTTCCACGACTACTTCGAGTGGGCCGCGGCGAAGGTCGACGACATGGTCTCGTACGGCCACGAGGTCGTCTCCGTCGAGCCCGTCGTCCGCGACGGTGTGGTGGAGTACCTCGACGTGACGGCCCGCTGCGGCGCGGAGACCGTCGTCCACCGGGCCCGCAACCTCGTCATCGGCACGGGGCTGCGTCCCCTCATGCCGGAGGGCGTCGAGCGGACCGACCGCGTCTGGCACAACTCCGACCTGCTCGCCAAGGTGGACGGCCTGGAGGGCACCGACCCCTCCCGCTTCATCGTCGTCGGCGCCGGGCAGAGCGCGGCCGAGAACGTCGCCTACCTGCACCGCCGCTTCCCCGATGCCGAGGTCTGCGCCGTCTTCTCGCGCTACGGCTACAGCCCGGCCGACGACAGCAGCTTCGCCAACCGCATCTTCGACCCCGCGGCGGTCGACGAGTACTACACGGCGCCCGACGACATCAAGCGCAAGCTGATGGACTACCACGGCAACACCAACTACTCCGTGGTGGACATCGACCTGATCGACGACCTGTACCGGCAGGCGTACCAGGAGAAGGTGCTGGGCACCGAGCGCCTCCGCTTCCTGAACGTCTCCCGCCTCACCGACGTCACGGAGACGGCCGACTCGGTCAGCGCCACCATCACCTCCCTGGTCACCGGGGAGGAGAGCCGGCTGGAGGCCGACGTCGTCGTGTGCGCCACCGGTTACGCGAGCGCCGACGCCCTCGGGCTCCTCGGCCCGGTCGCGGACCGCTGTCACCGCGACGACCGCGGCCGCGTCCGCGTCGAGCGCGACTACCGCATCGCGACCGACCCCGAACTGCGCTGCGGCATCTACCTGCAGGGCGGCACCGAGCACACCCACGGCATCACGTCCTCCCTGCTCTCCAACACCGCGATCCGGGTCGGCGAGATCCTCGACTCGATCCTCGAGCGCGAGCCGAAGCCCGACCTCGTCGAGGTCACGCCGGTGGCCGACGGAGTCGGCACCGCCCGCTGAGCCCTGCCCGGCAGAGCCCGTGCAAGGGACTCCCCCCGGTTCAGCCCCTCACAGCCCGTCCGGTCCGCCGGTAACGCCGTCGTACGCGGCGGCCCGGGCACGCAGTACGCACCGTGAAACCCCGTGAAAGGAACAACCGTGTCCACTGGTACACGCCCCGCGCTGGCGCGGCTCGTCAGACACCTCCCTCGTGCCGCCGTGGCGGCTGTCGCCGCGTTCGCTCTGACCGCCTGTGGGGGCGGTTCCCAGGAGGCCGAGTCGAAGCCGTCCGGGAGCGCGGAGTCCGCCGCCTTCCCGGTGACGGTGGAGCACAAGTACGGCAGCACGACGATCGACGCGGAGCCGAAGAAGGTCGTCACGCTGGGCCTTTCGGACCAGGACGCGGTGCTCGCGCTGGGCGTGAAGCCGGTGGGCTCGGTGGACTGGTTCAAGGAGCAGCCGTACGGCAAGTGGCCGTGGACCAAGGACAAGTGGGGTTCGACGCCGCCGCAGATCGTCGGCGAGCGTGACGAGTACAACGTGGAGAAGATCGCGGCGCTGAAGCCGGACCTGATCATCGCGCAGTACTCGGGCATGAAGAAGGAGCAGTACGACACGCTGTCCAAGATCGCCAAGGTCGTCGCGCAGCCCAAGGGCCACGAGGACTACCAGGCGCCCTGGCAGGACATGACGCGCCAGATCGGCAAGGCGCTGGGCAAGGACGCCGAGACCGAGAAGCTGATCGCCGGCATCGACGCCCGCTTCAAGGCCGTCCGTGACAAGCACCCGGAGTGGAAGGGCAAGACCGTCACCGTCGGCGAGCCCTACGAGCCGGGCAAGTTCTCCGCGTTCTCCCCGAAGGACCCGAAGGTCATCTTCCTGTCGGAGATGGGCTTCACCACCTCCGAGAAGTACCGCGCCGCCCTCGGCAAGGAGAACATCGCGGACCTCAGCGTCGAGCGCCTCGACGTCATGGAGGCCGACCGCACGGTGTGGCTGGGCACCCCGGACACCGAGAAGGCCATGAAGGCCGACCCGCTGTACAAGAAGACCAAGGTCCACCAGGAGAAGCGGGACCTGTTCCTCCCGTACGACAGCCCTGACATCGGCGCCGCGCTCTCCTTCAACACCGTCCTGTCGATCCCGTACGCCATCGACCAGGTCGTGCCGAGGCTCGAAGCCATCAAGTAAGTCCGGCGAAGGTGCCGCCTCCCGTCGGCACCGCTCCCGGCCGCTCCGCCCTCCCCCTACGGCCTGGCGGCCGTGGGGGGACCCCCAGGTGGCCGTCCCCACCGGGCGGGCGCGGTCGGGATTCACCGTCCTGTCGATTCCCCGCGCATCGACGAGATCGTGCCGCCGCTCACGGCCGGCACCGAGGGACGACCCACCACTGACGCACCACCAGGGAAAGGCCACACGAACGATGTTTGACGCCGAGTCGGACCGGGCACCCGCTGCCGGTATCCCCGTCACCGGCGGGCAATCCGGCATCTGGCTCGCCCAGCAGATCGAGCCGGAGAGCTCGGCCTACAACATCTCGTTCGTCCTCGACCTGTGCGGAGACATCGACCTGGACCGCCTCGCCGCCGCCGTCCGGCAGGCAGTCGAGGAGGCCGAGAGCCTGCACGTCCGGATCGTCGCCGACAACGGCGTACCGCGCCAGGTGGCAGCGCCCGTCCCGGTCGACATCCCGACCCTCGACCTGCGGGGCGAGTTCGACCCGGTGGCTGCGGCCCACCGGTGGGCCGAGACCGACCGGGACCGCCCCACCGACCTCGCGGCCGCCCCGCTCCACGCCCACGCGCTGCTGCGCCTCGCGGACGACCGCGTCTGGTGGTACCAGCGCTACCACCACATCGTCATCGACGGCATCGGCATCATCGGGATCTCCCGCCGGGCCGGTGACCTCTACACCGACGGCGACCGGGCCGCCGCCCCCGACTGGTCCCTCGCCCGGCTGGTCGAGGCGGACGCCGCCTACCGCGCCGGCGAGGAGTACGGGCAGGACCGCGCGTACTGGCTGCGGCGCATGGGCGACCGGCCCGAACCCGCGCGGCTCGTCGAGCGGTCGTCGGGGATGACCAAGCGGCGTCTGCGCCGCACGACCGAGCTCGCGGCGCCCGCCGCCGGACGGCTGCGCGACGCCGCGGCCGCCGCCGGCGTTCCGCTCTCCCGCGTCCTGCTGTCCGCCGTCGCCGCCTACCTGCACCGGACCACCGGCCAGCAGGATCTGGTCCTCGGCCTGCCCGTCACCACCCGGCAGGACCCGGCGACCCGGCACATCCCCGGCATGGTTTCCAACATCCTGCCGCTGCGCCTCACCGTCCGACCCGACATGACCGGCGTCCAGCTCGTGGCGGCGGTCGGCACGGCGGTCGCCGAGACCGTCACCCACAGCCGCCACCGCGCCGAGGACCTGGCCCGCGACCTCGGGCTCGTCGACGGTGTGCAGGAGCTCGTCGGCCCCACGGTCAACATCCTCCCCAGCGGTGAGCGGATCCGCTTCGGCGACCTCGACGCCGACCTCGCCCCGATGTGGCTCGGCCCGGTCAGCGACCTCGCCGTCACGTTCAGCGACTTCCAGGGCAGCCAGGGCCTGCGCCTCCTGCTCGACGCCGACGCCGATGCGTGCGACGAGGCGAAGCTGATCGAGCACGAACAGCGTTTCCTCATGCTGCTCCACGCTTTCGCCACCGACCTGACCCGCAGGGTCGGACATCTCGACCTCACCACCGGCGCCGAACGCGCGCAGCTGCTCGACGAATTCGGCGTGGCACCGCGCGAGGTCGCCGAACTCTCCTGGCCCGCGGCCTTCGAGCGGCAGGTACGGAGCACCCCGGACGCCGTCGCGCTGGTGTACGAGGAACGCGAACTGTCGTACGCGGAGCTCAACGCCGCCGCGAACCGCCTCGCCCGGCTCCTCGCCGCCCGGGGTGTCGGCCGCGAGGACGTCGTCGCCGTGGCGCTGCCCCGTTCCCCGGAACTCGTGGTCGCCCTGCTGGCCGTGATGAAGGCAGGGGCGGCGTACCTGCCGCTGGACGCCGACCACCCGCAGGACCGGATCGCGTACATGCTCACCGACGCGGGCGCCCGGACCGTCGTGACCACACGCGAGCTGTCCGCGGACCTGCCCGCCGCGCCGGGCGTCGTGCACGTCCTGCTCGACGAGCCGTCCGTGGCCGCCGAGTGCGCCGGCCTCGACGACACCGACCTGGGCGTTCCCGTCGCCCTGGACCAGGCCGCGTACGTCATCTACACCTCGGGCTCCACCGGCCGCCCCAAGGGCGTCGTCGTCCCGCACGACGGCGTCGGCAGCCTCGTCGCCACGGCCACCGACCGCATCGGCATCACCGCCGACAGCCGCGTCGTGCAGTTCGCGTCCGTCGGCTTCGACGTCACCGTCTGGGACCTGATCATGTCGCTGTGCGTCGGCGGCCGGATCATCGTCGTCCCCACCGAGCGCCGCGTCGCCGGACCCGCACTCACCGACTACATCGCGCGCCACCGCGCCACCCACATGATCCTGCCGCCGTCGCTCGTCTCGGCGCTCCCGCAGGACTGCGAACTCCCCGACGGCTCCGTGCTGATCGTCGGCACCGAAGCGGTTCCCAGCGAACTGATCGCCCGCTGGGCCGGGCATGTGCGGGTCGTCGTCGCCTACGGGCTCACCGAGGCGAGCGTCAACTCCACGCTGTGGGTCTCCGACCCCGACCGTCCGGGCCCCGCCCCGATCGGCGTCCCCGACCCCAACACCCGTGCCTACGTGCTCGACTCGGCTCTGCGCCCCGTGCCCGTCGGCGCCGAGGGCGAGCTCTACGTCGCCGGGCGCGGCCTCGCCCGCGGTTACCTGGGCCGGGCCGAGCTCACCTCGGAGCGCTTCGTGGCCGACCCGTTCGGCGGGCCGGGCACGCGCATGTACCGGACGGGCGACCGGGTGCGCTGGGGCGCCGACGGCAACCTGGAGTTCCTCGGCCGCGCGGACGGCCAGATCAAGATCCGCGGCCACCGCATCGAGCCCGGCGAGATCGAGAGCGCCTTCATGGCCTGCCCCGGCATCGCCCAGGCCGCCGTCCTCGTCCGCGAGGACCACCGGAACGTGAAGCGGCTCGTCGCCTACCTGGTCGCGGAGGCCGGTGCCGGTGCGGCCGCGGCCGAAGGCACCGGTACGGACGCCGAGGCCGTCGTGGCCGGGGCCCGCGCCCGGATCGCCGACACCCTCCCCGACTACATGGTTCCGTCCGCCGTCGTCCGCCTCGACGGCGCCCTGCCGCTGACGCCCAACGGCAAGCTCGACCGCCGCGCCCTGCCCGCGCCCCGGTGGACGGCGATGGGCGGCGACGACGCGCCCACCACGCCCGCCGAGACCGCGCTCGCCGGGTTGTTCGCCGACGTCCTCGGTCTGCCGTCGGTGGGCGTCCACGACAGCTTCTTCGAGCTGGGCGGCGACAGCATCGTGGCGATCCAGCTGGTGAACCGCGCCCGCGAGGCCGGTTTGGCGCTCACCCCGCGCGACGTGTTCCGGCACCGTACGGTCGCGGCACTCGCCCGCCTCACGGGAGAGTCGGCGGACACCCCGCGCGCCCTGAGCGGTGACGTGCCCGCCCCGTTCTCGCTCGTCACGCTCACCGACGACGAGCGCGCCGAGTGCGAGGCCGCCGTCCCGGGTCTCGCTGACGCCGTCGCGGCCACTCCGCTCCAGGAGGGCTTCTACTTCCACGCCTCCGTCGACGAGACGGGCGCCGACGGATACGCCGTACAGGACACCGTCGAACTGGCCGGCGACGTCGACCCCGAGGCGCTGCGGCTCGCCGTCCAGGGGCTCCTCGACCGCCACCCGCTGCTGCGCGCCGCCTTCCACCAGCTGCCGGACGGCAGGATCGTGCAGCTCATCGGCGAGCGTGTCACCCTGCCCTGGCGCTTCGACGACCTGTCCGGCCAGGACCCCGACCGTCGCGCGGCGGCCGCCGACGCCATCGGGGCCGAGGAGCGGGCGGAAGGATTCGACCTGGCCGTCCCGCCCCTGCTGCGGGCAGCCCTGATCCGCCACGGCGCCGACCGTTCCCAGCTGGTGCTGACGCTGCACCACATCGTGGTGGACGGCTGGTCGGTGTCGCTCCTCATGCGCGAGCTCCTCGGCGGCTACCGGCCCGGCGCCGAGGCCCCCCGGCCGGCTCAGGACCCGGCGTACCGGGCGTACGCCGGCTGGCTCGCCGCACGCGACCGGAACGCCGCGCTGGCCGTCTGGCGCGACGCCCTCGCCGGATACGACGGCCCGGCCAGGCTCCCCGTACGAGGCGCCGACACCGGCGAGCGCCGGACCGGCACGATCGAACTGGAGCTGACCGCGGCGGACACCGCCGCCCTCACCGCACGGGCCCGCGCGCTGGGACTGACGCTCGGCAGCGTCGTCCAGGGCGGCTTCGGGCTCCTGCTCGGGGACGTCACCGGCACCCGGGACCTCGTCTTCGGCAGCACCGTCTCGGGCCGCCAGGCCGCCGTCGACGGTGTGGAGAGCCTCGTCGGCCTCCTCATCAACACCCTTCCCGCTCGGCTGCGGTGGCGCCCCGAGCAGTCGCTCGTCGACGTCCTGTCGCGGTTCCAGGACGAGCAGGCCGAGCTGCTCGACCACCAGCACGTGGGCCTCGCCGACATCCAGCGCGCCGTGGGACGCGGCGAGCTGTTCGAAGCACTGGTCGTCGTCGAGAACCTGCCCGAGCCCGGCGAGCCCTGCGACCCGGCGGGACTGGTCCGGATCACCGGCTCGCACATCCGCGACGCCGTCCACTACCCGCTGGCCCTCACCGTCCTGCCCGGCGAAAGGCTCCGGCTGCGCCTCGACCACGACCCGGCCCGCCTCGACGCGGCGGCCGCCCGCCGGTTCGCCGACCGGCTGGCGGCCCTGCTCGACCAGCTCGTCACGGACCCGCTCCGCCCGGTGGCGCAAGTCGCCCTGCACACCGCCGACGAGGACCGCGCCGCCCTCGACCGGCTGGCCGGCGCGCACCACGCCCTGCCTGGCGACACGCTGCACGCGGCCTTCACCCGGCAGGCCCGCCGGACCCCGGACGCCACCGCGCTGATCCACGAGGCCGGGCGGACGACCTACGCCGAACTGGACGCGCGCGCCGAGGCACTGGCCGCGACGCTGCTCGCCCGGGGCGTGACACCCGAGTCCGTCGTCGCCGTCGCCGTGCCCCGGTCGGCCGAGACGCTGATCGCGATGCTCGGCGTGCTCAAGGCAGGCGCCGCCTACCTGCCGGTCGACGTCGACTACCCGGCCGACCGCGTGCGGTACCTGCTCGAGGACTCCGGGGCGCGGACCGTCCTCGTCACCGCCGCGTCCCGGACCCGGCTGCCCGCACTCGACGGCGTGGACCACGTCGTGGTCGGCGAGGAGACGGCGGGCGCCGAGCCCGTGTCCGGTCCTGTGTCCGCAGCCGTCCACCCGGACGGTGCCGCGTACGTGATCTACACCTCGGGCTCCACCGGCCGCCCCAAGGGCGTCGTCGTCCCGCACCGCGCGGTCGTCGGCCAACTGCTGTGGACCGCCGAGCGGTTCGGGTTCGGCCCGGACGAGCGCGTACTGCACCAGTACTCGACCAGCTTCGACCCGTCCGTACTGGAGATCTTCACCCCGCTGCTCACCGGCGGCGCCGTGGTGATCGCCCGTCCGGACGGACACCGGGACCCGGCGTACCTCGTCGGCCTGATCCGCGACGAGCGGGTCACGAGCGTCGACCTCGTGCCCTCCCTCTACGGCGCGCTGCTGGCCGAGGACGAGGCGGGGGAGTGGTGGGCGAGCCTGCGCCGCGCCTTCAGCGGCGGTGAGGCCCTGCCGGTTCCGCTCGCCCGTCGCTGGCAGGAGCGCACCGGAGTACCGCTGTTCAACGTGTACGGACCCACCGAGGCCGTCATCCAGGTCACGAGCTGGGAAGCGGGCCCGGCCCCCGAGGGGGCCACCGTGCCCATCGGGCGGCCGGTGTGGAACACCCGCCTCTACGTCCTCGACCGCCATCTGCGACCCGTCGCGGAGGGCGAGCCGGGCGAGCTCTACATCGCGGGCGCACAACTGGCCCGCGGCTATCACGCACGCGCCGCGCTGACCGCGGAGCGTTTCGTCGCCGATCCCTTCGGCGGTCCGGGAGAGCGGATGTACCGCACCGGAGACATGGTTCAGTTCAGTGGAGACGGTGTGCTCACCTACCTCGGGCGCACCGACCACCAGGTCAAGATCAGGGGTAACCGGGTGGAGCTCGGGGAAATCGAAGCCCGGCTGCGCCACGAGCCGGCCGTCGGCGACGCCGTCGTCGTGGCACGCGACGACGAGCGGGGCGTCAAGCAGCTGGTGGCCTACCTGGTCCCGGCCGCCGGTGCGCGGGAGCTGGACACCGAGGCCGTGCGCGCCGCGCTGAGCGGCTCGCTGCCCGCACCCATGGTCCCCAGCCACTTCGTACGGCTCGACGCGCTGCCCCTCACCCCCGGCGGGAAGACCGACCTGGGGGCCCTGCCCGCTCCCGAGGCACCCAGGCGACGCCGTGCCGCGAACGCGCGCGAAGGCTACGAGCAGCAGCTGTGCGGCATCTTCGCCGACGTGCTCGGCATCGACGGCGTCGACGCCGACGAGGACTTCTTCGTCCTGGGCGGCGACAGCATCCTGTCCATGGCGGTCTCCAGCCGCGCCCGCAAGGCGGGCCTCGCGGTGACCCCGCGCGACGTCTTCGAGCACCGCACCCCGGCCGCCCTGGCGGCCGCCGTCGCCGGTGCCGCGGCTGCGGTCCCCGCACCCGTCGCCGACTCCGACGGCGTCGGTGACGTACCGCTGCTGCCGATCGTCCACCAGCTCCGCGAGGACGGCGGCACCATCAGCCGCTTCAACCTCTCCATGCTGGTACAGGCGCCGGCCACCGCCGACGCCGAGAACCTCACGCGTGTCCTGCAGGCGGTGCTCGACCACCACGACGGCCTGCGGCTCACCCTCACCCGCATGGACCTCGGCCCGGCGATTCCCGCCCTGTGGTCCGCACGGACGACGCCCGTGGGTTCCGTCGACGCGTCCGGACTGCTCCGCCGCGTCGACGCACGCGGCCTCGACGAGTCCGCTCTGCGCGCGGTCGTCCGCGAGGAGTCCGACGCAGCGGCGAACCGCCTCGACCCCGACGCCGGCGTGACGGTGCAGGCCGTCTGGTTCGACGCCGGTACGGACCGGCCCGGCCGGCTGCTGCTCGTCGTCCACCACCTCGTGATCGACGGGGTGTCCTGGCGCGTGCTCCTCGGCGACCTCGCCACCGCCTGGGACGCCGTCGTACGCGGCGAGTCCCCGGAGCTCGAGCCCGTTCCGACCTCCCTGCGGAGGTTCGCCCGCGACATCGCCGAGCAGGCCACCTCCCCGCAGCGGCAGGCCGAACTGCCCTACTGGGCCAGGACGCTGGCGCCCGGAGCCGACCTGGTCGCCGGAGCGACCCGTACCGGAACGGCCGGTGCGGCGGGGGAGCACGTCGTCACCCTGCCCGCCGAGGACACCCGCGCGCTGCTCACCGCCGTACCCGCGGCGGCCGGCGCCGACGTCACCGAGGTCCTGCTCGCGGCGCTGCGGCGAGCCGTCACCCAGTGGCGCCCCGACGGCGACGGCGACCTGCTGGTCGACCTGGAACGCCACGGACGGGACGGCACGGACGCCGACCTCTCGCGCACCGTGGGCTGGTTCACCAGCCTCCACCCGGTGCGTCTGCCCGCCGCCGAGGACCCGCTCGACACGCTCAAGCAGGTCAAGGAGTCCGTGCGGTCCGCCCCGGACTCCGGCGCCGGATACGGCATGCTGCGCTACCTCAACCCGCAGCTCGCCCCGGTCTTCGCCCAACTGTCCACCGCCCAGGTCCTGTTCAACTACTTCGGCCGCCTCCCCGCCGAGCAGACCCGCGACTGGGCGCCCGCCGTCGAGTCCGACGCGCTCGCCGTCGAGCCCGACGCCGACCTCGCGATGCCCTACCCGCTCCAGGTCAACGCCGTCTGCGCGGAGACCCCGAACGGCCCCGAGCTGCGCGCCACCTGGACCTGGCCCGAGGGCGACGTGCTCACGGCGGACGACGTGCGGGCACTGAGCCGCGCCTGGGCCGACGCCCTGCGCGACCTCGTCGCCCGGACCGCCGCGCCGGGCGCCCGGCCCTCCCTCACCCCCTCGGACGTGCCGCTCGTCGACCTCACCCAGGCCGGCATCGAGCTGGTCGAGCGGGTGAGCCCCGCGCCGGTGGCCGACATCTGGCCGCTGTCGCCGCTCCAGGAAGGCATCTACTTCCACGCCAGCTACGACACGACAGCGCTCGACGTCTACACCGCCCAGGACACCTTCGACTTCGACCGCCGGCTCGACGCCGACCGGCTGCGCGCGGCCGTCGCGACCCTGCTGCGCCGGCACCCCAGCCTGTGCGCGGGCATCGTCAGCGACGGCCTGCCCGAGCCGGTGCAGTTCGTCTGCCCGGCCGCCGAGCTGCCCGTACCGCTCACCGAGGTCGACCTGACCGGCCTGACCGACGCCGAGCGCCGGACCCGGCTCGCCGAGATATCCGACACCGACCGGCGCCGGCGGTTCGATCTCGCCGCGCCCCCGCTGTTCCGGCTCACCCTGATCCGGCTCACCGACACCACCGACCGGCTGATGCTCAGCCACCACCTGGTCGCGTGGGACGGCTGGTCGCAGTCCCTCTTCCTCGACGAGCTGCTCGGCCTGTACGCGGCGGCCGGCGACGACAGCGCCCTGCCCGCCGCCGGAAGCTACCGGGACTACCTGAGCTGGCTCGCCGGCCAGGACTTCGACGCGGCCCGCGAGACCTGGCGCGGCGCGCTCGCCGGACTCGACGAGCCGACCCTCGTCGCCCGCGAGCGCGGTGACGAACCGACCATCCCGCGCCGCCGCACGCTCAGCCTCGGGCGAGCCCTCAGCGACCGGCTGCGCGGCTCCGCACGCGAGCACGGACTGACCATCAACGCGGTGCTCTCCGCCGCGTGGGCACTCGTCCTGTCCTCCACCGTGGGCCGTGACGACGTGGTGTTCGGCGCCACGGTCGCCGGACGCCCGGCGGACGTGCCCGGAGTCGACACGACGATCGGCATGTTCCTCAACACCGTTCCCCAGCGGATCACCCTCGATGCGGCCGAGCCGGTCGGGGACCTGCTGCGCCGGATCCAGACCGAGCGCGTCGCCCTGATGGACCACGAGTACCTGGGGCTCGCCGAACTCCAGCGGGCCGGCGGGCACCCCACCCTCTTCGACACCCTGTACGTCCTGCAGAACTTCGCCGACGAAGGTGCCTTCCAGCAGCTCACCGAGCGCCACGGCATCACCGGCGTGGGCAGCGTCGACGCCACCCACTACCCGATGACCCTGATCGTCAACCCGGCCGAGACGGTCCAGGTCAAGCTGGAGTACCGCCCCGACCTGGTCGAGGACGAGCAGGCCACGGCCACGCTCGACCGCTTCGGCGCCCTGGTGGAACGGCTCATCGGAGACCTGACGACCCCGGTCGGCGCCCTGGACCTGCTGCTGCCCGGCGAGCGGGAGACCCTCTCCGCCGAGTGGGCGGGCAGCCGGGAGCCGGTGCCGAACGAGACCGTCGCCGACATGCTGGCCGCCCAGGTGGCCCGTACCCCCGACGCGGTGGCGCTGGTGTTCGGCGAGCGGTCCCTCACCTACGCCGAACTCGACGCGCACATCAACCGGCTCGCCCGGCTGCTGCTCGCCCGGGGCGCCGGACCGGAGAAGGCGGTCGCGCTCGCGCTGCCGCGTTCCATCGACATGGTGGCCGCGCTGTTCGCCGTCCTGCGCACGGGTGCCGCGTACCTGCCGCTGGACCTGGACCACCCGGCCGACCGGCTGCGTCTGATGGTCGAGGACACCCGGCCGCTGTGCCTGCTGTCCACGACCACCGTGGCCCCGACCCTCCGCGGTGAGACCGGCCCCGCCGCGCCCGAACTCCTCCTGGACGACGAGGCCGTCGCCGCCGAACTGGCCGCACTCCCCGGCGGCGGGATCACCGACGCCGAACGGCCCGCGTTCGCGCACGACCGGGCGGACCGCCTGGAGCACCCGGCGTACGTCATCTACACCTCGGGCTCGACCGGCAAGCCCAAGGGCGTCGTCACCCCCTACCGGGGCCTGACGAACATGCAGCTCAACCACCAGAAGGAGATCTTCGACCCGGCCATCGCCTCGGCCGGCGGGCGACGGCTGCGCATCGCGCACACCGTGTCCTTCGCGTTCGACATGTCGTGGGAGGAGCTGCTCTGGCTCGTCGAGGGCCACGAGGTCCACGTCTGCGACGAGGAGCTGCGCCGCGACGCCGAGGCCCTGGTCGCCTACTGCGACCGGCACCGGGTCGACGTCGTCAACGTGACGCCCACCTACGCCCAGCTCCTCATCGAGGAGGGCCTGCTCGACCGGACCGATGCGGCCGGCGACACGTCAGCGGGGAAGCACCGCCCCGCCCTGGTCCTGCTCGGTGGCGAGGCGGTGTCGGACACGGTGTGGACGAAGCTGCGCCGCACCGACGGCTGTTACGGCTACAACCTGTACGGCCCGACCGAGTACACGATCAACACGCTCGGCGGTTCGACCGCCGACAGCGCGACCCCCACGGTCGGCGTGCCCATCCGCAACACCCGCGCCTACGTCCTCGACGCGATGCTGCGGCCCGTTCCGCCGGGCTGCCCCGGTGAGCTGTACATCGCGGGCACCGGTCTGGCGCGCGGCTACCACGACCGGCCCGGCCTGACCGCCGAGCGGTTCGTCGCCGATCCGTTCGGCGAGCCGGGCGAGCGGATGTACCGCACCGGCGACCTCGTACGCCGGCGTCCCGACGGCCTGCTCGACTTCCTCGGCCGCACCGACGACCAGGTCAAGATCCGCGGCTACCGCATCGAGCTGGGCGAGATCGCCTCGGCCCTGTCCACGCACCCCGAGGTCGCGCACGCCGCCGTGGTCGTGAACGAGGCCACCGGTACCAAGCGCCTGGTCGGCTACGTCGTGGCGGAGGACGGCGCCGAGGCGGGGGAGGACCTGCTCCAGCGGCTGCGCGACCACGTGAAGGCCGGCCTGCCGGACTACATGGTCCCCTCCGCACTCGTCGCCGTGGACACGCTGCCGCTGACCGTCAACGGAAAGCTCGACGTCAGGGCGCTGCCCGCCCCCGACTTCGGCGACAGGGGCCCCAGCCGCGCCGCCCGCACGCCGCGCGAGGAGACCCTCTGCGCCCTCTTCGCCGAGGTGCTCGGCCTGCCCGAGGGCAGCGTCGGCATCGACAGCGACTTCTTCGAGCTGGGCGGTCACTCGCTGCTCGCCACCCGTCTGGTCAGCCGCGCCCGCACCGCGCTCGACGCCGAACTGGCCATCCGTGACCTCTTCGAGGCACCGACCGTCGCGGAGCTGGTGGAACGCGCGGCCCGCTCCGGTGGCGCCGCCCGCCCGGCGCTGACCGCAGGCGAGCGGCCCGAGGAACTGCCGCTGTCCCACGCCCAGCAGCGGCTGTGGGTGATCCAGCAGATCGAGTGCACCTCCGCCGCGTACAACTTCCCGCTGGTGATGCGGCTGTGCGGCACCCTGGACATCGACGCGTGGACCGCCGCGCTCGCCGATGTCACGGCCCGCCACGAAGCCCTGCGCACGGTCTTCGCCGAGCGCGACGGCCAGGCGTTCCAGCGGGTCCTGCCGGCCGAGGAGGCCCGGCCGGTGGTCGCGCTCGTGCGCGCCACCGAGGACGAGGTGCCCGGCATCGTCGACGCGGAGACCAACCGGCCCTTCGACCTCGCCGCCGAACTGCCCCTGCGGGCCACGATCGTGGAGGTCGCGCCCGAGGACCACGTCGTCGTCCTGCTGCTGCACCACATCACCACCGACGAGTGGTCCGACCGCCCGTTCCTGCGCGACCTGGCCACGGCCTACGAGGCCCGCCTCGCACACGGCACGGCCCCGGACTGGGAGCCGCTGCCCGTCCAGTACGCCGACTACGCCCTGTGGCAGCAGCGACTGCTCGGCGACCCCGCCGGCACGGACAGCCTGGCCGCCCGTCAGCTGGAGTACTGGCACGCGACGCTCAGCGGGGCGCCCGAAGAGCTCGAACTGCCCACCGACCGGCCCCGGCCCGCCCGCCCGGCGTTCTCGGGAGCCGAGCTGGACATCGACTTCGACGCCGACGTCCACGAGGGTCTGAAGCGGCTCGCCCGCGAGACCGGCGCCAGCATGTTCATGGTGGTGCACGCGGCCGTCGCCGCCCTGCTGCACCGCATGGGCGCGGGTACGGACATCCCCCTCGGCTCGCCCATCGCGGGCCGCGGCGACGAGGCGCTGGACGACCTGGTCGGCTTCTTCGTCAACACCCTCGTGCTCCGCACGGACCTCAGCGGCGACCCGAGCTTCACCGAGCTGCTGACCCGGGTCCGTGAGATCGACCTGGCGGCCTTCTCCCACGCGGACGTGCCGTTCGAGTCGGTCGTGGAGAAGCTCAACCCGACCCGTTCGCTCTCCCGGAACCCGCTGTTCCAGGTGATGGTCGGCTACCACGCCCGCACCGGCGACGAGCTGGAACTGGCCGGACTCCAGGTGGAGTACGTGCCGTTCCGCATCCGCTCCGCCAAGTTCGACCTGGTGTTCAGCTTCACCGAGCACACGGCGGCCGACGGCCTCGCGGGCTCCCTGGCGTGCCGCCTGGAGTTCGCCACCGAGCTGTTCGACCGGGAGAGTGCCGAGCGGATCGGCGAACGGCTCCGGGCGCTCGTCGCCGCCCTTGTCGCCGCACCCGAACGACCCGTCTCGCAGGCGGAGATCCTCGCCGCCGACGAGCGTCACCTCGTCCTGGAGGGCTTCAACGGCACCCCGCGGCCCGTCGACGAGGAGACTCTGCCCGCGATGTTCGCGCGGCGGCTCGCCGAGCGGCCCGACGCGGTCGCCGTCGTGGACCGCTCGCATTCGGTGACGTACGAACGGCTCGACGCGCGGTCCAACCGCATCGCCCGGTTCCTGGCCGCGCGCGGTGTGGGCGCGGAGAGCGTCGTCGGCGTGGCCGTGCCCCGGTCCGCCGACATGATCGCCACGGTGCTCGCCGCGCTCAAGCTCGGTGCCGCGTTCCTGCCGCTGGACCTGGCCCACCCCGCCGACCGGCTCGGCTACATGATCGAGGACTCGCGGGCGGGCCTCGTGGTCGCCACCGAGACCGTGTCCGGGAAGATCCCGGACGTGGCGGGGGTGCCGACGGTGCTGCTCGACGAGCCGTCCGTCGCCGCCGAGCTGGACGGTCTGCCCGAGACCGCCGTCGGGAGCGGACCGGTCGCCCTGGACCAGGCCGCGTACGTGATCTACACCTCCGGCTCGACCGGACGCCCCAAGGGCGTGGTCGTCCCGCACGAGGGCATCGCCTCTCTGGTGGCGACCGCCGTCGACCGGATGGGTCTCGAACCGGACAGTCGTGTGCTCCAGTTCGCCTCGATCGGCTTCGACGTCTTCGTCTTCGAGCTGTCGATGGCGCTGTGCCACGGCGGCCGGCTCGTCCTCATCACCGACGAGGCCAGGGTCGCCGGGCCCGCGCTGACCGACTTCCTCGCACACCAGCGGATCAGCCACATGATCCTGCCGCCGTCCCTGGTGTCTGCGCTGCCGCCCGGCTGCGAGCTGCCCGAGGGCTCGACCGTCCTCGTCGGCACGGAGACCGTGCCGCCGGACCTGTTCGAGCGCTTCGGCACCACGGCCCACCTGATCTGCGCCTACGGACTCACCGAGGCGACGGTCAACTCCACGCTCTGGTCCTCCCGCGAGCAGGAAGGCCCCTCCGGCCGAAGGCCAGGGGCAGGCCGTCCCACCGGCCGGGTCCCCATCGGCCGGCCCGACCCCAACACCCGCTGCTACGTCCTCGACGACCACCTGCGGCCCGTCCCGCCCGGTGTCGTCGGCGAGCTGTACGTCTCCGGACGCGGCCTGGCCCGCGGCTACCTCGGCAAGGCCGGGCTGACCTCGGAGCGGTTCGTCGCGGACCCGTACGGCCCGCCCGGCGGCCGCATGTACCGCACCGGCGACCGCGCCCGCTGGCGCACGGACGGGAACCTCGACTTCCTGGGCCGGGTCGACACCCAGGTGAAGGTGCGCGGCTTCCGTATCGAGCTCGGGGAGATCGAGGCGGCGCTCGCCTCGCATCCGTCGGTCGCGCAGGCCGCGGTGGTGCCGGACCGCGACGGCGACATCGTGCGCCTGGTCGGGTACGCCGTACCGGAGGCGGGAGAGGCCGGGGTGGCGGCCCCGCAGGAGCTGCGCGCCCATGTGGCGGGCCTGCTGCCGGAGTACATGGTCCCGGCACTCGTCGTCACCCTGGACGGCCCCCTTCCCCTGACCCCCAACGGCAAGCTGGACCGCAAGGCGCTGCCCGCGCCTGACTGGTCCGCGATGACCGGCGACGCGAGCCCGGCGACAGAGACGCAGGCCCGCCTGGCGGACCTGTTCTGCGAGATCCTCCGGCTGGAGAAGGTCGGCATCCACGACAACTTCTTCGCGCTCGGCGGCCACTCCATGGCCTCGATGCGGCTCCTGGGCCGTATCCGCACGGAGTTCGGGGTCGAGCTGAGCATCCGGGACGTCTTCGACGCGCTGACCGTCGCCGGCCTCGCAGGCAAGCTGGAGGGCGCGGCGGCCGCCCGCCCGGCGCTTCGGCCGGCCGACGACACCGAAGTTGCCGCCGGCGCCCCGCTGCCGCTCGCCCCGGTCCAGCGCTGGGAGTGGGAGTCGCACCGCCGCACCCCGGGCTTCGACCACGCGCTGGCCCTGCGCGCACCCGACGGCGGGCTGGACGCCGCCGCGCTCGCCGACGCCCTGGCCGATGTGGTGGCCCGTCACGAGCCGCTGCGCACGGCGTTCGCCGAGCGCGACGGTGTGGTGCTCCAGCGGCCCGCCGAGGCCCCGGCCCTCGCGCTCGACCGGTGCGCGGACCTGGACGCCCGCCTCGCCGAACTCGCCGCTGCGGCCCCGGACCTGGAGCGCGAGGCCCCGCTGCGGGCGACGCTGCTGACGGACCCGGCCGGTCACCAGGCTCTCCTGCTGACCTCGCACTACCTGGCGGTGGACGAGTGGTCGGTGGTGCCGCTGTTCCGTGACCTCACCACGGCGTACGCGGCCCGCACGCAGGGCCGGGCGCCCGAGTGGGAGCCGCTGCCGGTGACGTACGCGGACTACACCCGCTGGGCGCACGAGGTCCTCGGCGACCTGTCCGACCCGCAGAGCCGGGGCGGGCGGCAGCTCGCCTACTGGCGGCGGACTCTGGCGGACGCACCGGCGGAGCTGGCGCTCCCCACGGGCGCGCCGCGCCCCGGGGCCGAGGGCGGCGACTGTCTGGGCTTCGTCCTGGACGAGCAGCTGCACGCGGCCGTGGACGAGCTGGCCCGGACGACCGGCACCAGCATGTTCATGGTGCTGCACTCGGCACTCGCCGCGCTGCTCACCGCCCACGGTGCGGGCACCGATCTGCCGATCGGTACGATGGTCGCCGGCCGTGGCGACGACCAGCTGGCCGACCTCGTCGGCTGCTTCCTCAACACGGTGGTGCTGCGCACCGACACGGCGGGCGATCCCACCTTCGCGGAGCTGCTGACCCGGGTACGGGAGACCACCCTCAGCGCCCTCGACCGGCAGGACGTGCCCTTCGACGAGGTCGTCCGGGCGACCGGACTGCCCCCGCAGGGCCCGCAGGTCATGGTGATCCACCACGAACAGGCGGATCTCGGGCAGCTGGAGGGCGGCCTGGGCTCCTTCCACGCCGTACCGAACGGCTCGGCGCGGACGGAGCTGACCCTCAGCTTCTACGAGCCGCAGGGCGACGGACCGGTGCACTGCGAGCTGATCCACGCGGCCGGCCTGCTCGGCCCGGAGAAGGCCCGGCAGCTCGCCGAAGAACTTCAGACACTGCTGCGCACCGCAGCAGCCGACCCCGAGCAGCCGCTCTCCGAGCTGTTCACCGCACAGTCCACGAGGAGTGACGACGCATGAGCACCAACCCGTTCGAGGACCCGCAGGGCCGATTCCTGGTCCTGGCCAACGACGAGGACCAGCACTCGCTGTGGCCCTCCTTCGCCGAGGTGCCGGCCGGCTGGCGCGTCGTCTTCGGCGACGACACGCGGGAGGCGTGCCTCGCCTACGTCGAGACGAACTGGACCGACCTGCGCCCCAAGAGCCTGATCGCCCAGCAGGGCTGAACGCGCCGCAGCGCACTGTGCCGCCGCCCGCCGGGAATTCCTCCCGGCGGGCGGCGGCGTGCGTTCGACGGCCGGCGTGCTCGCTGCCCGGCGCGGGGAACGTGCCCGCATCCGCAGCGAGAAGGGCATCCGCCGGGGCTGACGTCAAGCACCTTCAAGGGGGTGCGCCTGTCCCCGTGCCCGGTGCCGCTTCGCGTACGACCAGGTCACGGCGGTCATCAGTGCCGGTATGGCGAACAGCGGGGCGAAGACGAAGGCCCAGACGGTCTGTGCCGTACCGCTCGACATGTACGTCTGGCTCTCGACGGTGAAGGCGACCACGAGTTGCCCCAGTGCCACCAGGACGAGGATGCCCGAGGCGGTCCAGGCCGGCGCGGCGAGGGCTCCTGGGCGCAGGCGGCGCCACCGGTCGCTGACGAGCAGCAGCGGTAACAGGGCGGCCAGCTCGGCAAGAACGGAGAGGCCGACGACATAGGCGATGCCCCAGCCCGGGATGTCGTACACGTCGCGCAGCACCTGGTCGCTGTATCCGACGTAGACGCCGGATGCCATGGCGATACGCCACAAGCCGGACGGGAGCGCGCACAGAGGGATCGCGTGGGCGGCGCGGCGAGCCCAGACGGGCGCGGCTGTGTACGCGGCGGCAGGAACGGTCGCTGGTGTCATGCACACATGCTGGCCCTGGACACAGCAGCCGCGCTTCATCCGTCACGGCGCACCCTCTCCACCCTGCGAATGAGGGCCCACCCGCTGAGGGAGGACCTGAGAAGGGCTGGATCGGGAACCGCGGGCACCCGGGCGCCTGCTCTCCGGCCGCCGTGCGGGAACGCGCCGACGTCCGTGGCGCCGGGAGCGGGCGCCGGGAGCGGCCCGGGCGGCTCACGCCTCCCGCGGCGGCTCCCGGCGGCTGTCGGACCAGGCCGACCAGAGAGCGGCGTAGCGGCCGCCCGCCGCGACCAGTTCGTCGTGCGTACCGGTCTCGGCCACCCGGCCCCGGTCGAGTACGACGACGCGGTCGGCGGAGGCGGCCTGGGGCAGGCGGTGGGCCACCATCAGGCCCGTACGGCCTTCCAGCGCCCGTACGGCGGCCGCCTCCAGGACGCGTGCGCCGGCGCTTCCCGCGTCTGCGGTCGCCTCGTCCAGGATGGCGATCGGCGGATCCGCCAGGACGAGACGGGCCAGGGCCAGGTGCTGTGCCTGGGTCACCGTGAGCCGGTGCCCGCCCTCACCGACCACCGTCGCGAGACCTTCGGGGAGCGCTTCGACCCAGTCCAGGGCTTCCACCTGGCCCAGTGCCGCGCGCAGTTCCTCGTCGGTGGCCTCGGGGCGCGCCAGCCGCAGGTCCTCGGCCAGTGGCCCCGCGAACACATGGACCTCCTGGCTGATCAGCGTCACGGCGCGCCGGACTCCGGCCGGGCCCAACTCGCGGGCCTCGACCCCGCCGAGCACGATCGAACCGGCGGACGCCTCGTGGATGCCGGCGACCAGTTTGGCCAGAGTGGTCTTCCCGGCGCCGCTCGCGCCCACCAGAGCGACCCGTTCGCCGCTGCGGACCTCCAGATCCACGTCGCTGAGGACCGGGTGGCCGTCGACGTACGCGTGGCTGAGCGCGGAGACCTTGACCGAGCCGTCCACGGGCTTCTGCTCGGTGTCCGGTTCGGGCCTGGGCTCGACGGGCAGGTTCGACACCCCCACCAGGCGGGCGAGGCTCGCGCCGGCCGACTGCGCGTCGTCGATGAGGAACAGGGCGGCGTTGATCGGATTGAAGAGGCTGTGGAAGTAGAGGGCGGCCGCGGTCGCCGTGCCGATGCTCACGGAGCCGTCGTCCACGAGGAAGAAGCCCGTCACCAGAACCCCGGTCAGTCCGATGAACTCCCCCGCGTTGAGACGGGAGAAGAAGCCGGAGACAAGCCGGATGCCCTGCAGCGCGAGGCCGACGGCCTCCCCGGAGCGCCGCTGAAGTGCCTGCGCATGGCTGCCGGTGAGACGGAACGCGCGTACGGTGCGCACACCGCCGATGCTGTCGAGGAGCTGGTGCTGCAGCGCGCCGCTCGCCACCCGGTGCCTGGCGTACACCGACGCGGCGCGCGGGATGTACCAGCGCACCGTCAGTACGTGCACCGGCACGGCGAGCAGGACGGCGAGCAGGAAGCGCCAGTCCAGTACGGCGAGTCCGACGAGCGTCAGCGCGATGGTGAGAAGCGCCGCGGCGAACTCGGGCAGCGCCTGGCGTACCGCCTTCGCGATGATGGTGACGTCGCCGGTCACCCGGGAGGTCAGGTCGCCGGAACCGGCCTGTTCGACACGGTCCAGGGGCAGGCGCAGCGCCCGTCCGACGAACCGCTCGCGCAGGTCCGCGAGGACGGTCTCGCCGAGGCGGGCGACGAGCGAGTGGCCGATCGCGGTCGCCACGCCCCGGGCCACGGCCACCGCCAGGAGCAGCACCATCGGCACGGTCAGCGCGTCCGCCCCGCGCCGTTCGGCGACGAGGTCGACGATGCGTCCGAGCAGCGGGGCGGTGAGCAGGCCGATGCCCGTGCCGGCGACGAGCACGGTGACCGCGATGACGGCCAGGAGCCGGTGGTGCCGCAACAGCGCCCGGACGGCGGCGAGCGTCTGTGCGCCGGTCGCGGTGGGCAGCAGCTCGCGTTCCCCGCTCGCGCCGCGGTCTGCCGTACGGGGTTCGGTCATCTCGCGTCCTTCGTCGTTCACGGGATCGCCGCTCGTGACCTCGGTCATGCCAGCACCGCCGCACGGTAGGTCTCGTGGGAGGCGACGAGTTCGGGATGGCGGCCGTCGGCGGCCACGGCGCCGTCGTCGAGCAGCACCACGCGGTCGGTCGCGGCGAGCAGCGTGGGGCTCGTGGTGACCAGGATCGTCGTACGGCCGTCCCGAAGCTCCCGCAGGCGGGCGGCGATACGTGACTCGGTGACCGTGTCGACCGCGGTCGTCGGGTCGTGGACGACGAGGACCGGGGAGTCGGCGGCGAGCGCCCGGGCCAGCGCCACCCGCTGGCGCTGACCGCCGGACAGGGAGCGGCCGCGTTCGGCGAGGACGGTGGCCGTGCCCTCGGGGAGCGCCCGCGCGACGTCGTCGGCGGCGGCCGCGGCCAGGGCGGGGGCGAGTTCGGCTTCCCCGGCGCCGGACCCCGCCCGTACGTTGTCGAGCAGACTGCTCTCGAACAGATCGGCGTCGTGGTGGGCGACGAGGATCGCGCGGCGGGCGTTTTGAGGGTCCAGCTCGGTCAGTGGTACGCCGTCGAGTTCGACGGCCCCTTCGGCGGGGTCGAGTTCCCTGCCCAGGCAGAGCAGCAGGTCGTGCGCCGCCGCCGGGTCCTTCGCGACGACACCGACGACGGAGCCGGCGGCGATGTCGAGGTCGACGCCGCGCAGGACGCCGTGTCCGAGCCCGCGCAGCCGGACTCCTCCGGGCACGGAGTCGGGGAGCACGGCCTGTCCGGTCGCGACGGCGGGCGGCGAGGCGAGCACCTCGGCGATCCGGTCGGCGGAGGCACGGCCGAGCGCCAACTCGCCGTTGACGTACGTGAGGAGCTGGAAGGGGCCGAGGAGGTACTGGGCGAGTCCGACGGCCGCCACCAGTTCGCCCACGCTGATCGAGCCGCGCATGGCCAGGTGGGCGCCGGCGAGGCCGATGACCGCGATGAAGATGCCGGTGAGGGCGAGGATCGCGCCGTCGTGCCAGGCTCGGCTGCGGGCGGCCCGCAGCGCGGCGGCCAGGGAGTCCCGGCTCGTGCGCCGGTAGCGGGACACGGCTGCGGCCTCCGCCCCGATGCCCTTCAGCACCCGCAGGCCCGAGACGAGGTCGGCGGCGACGCCGGAGGCGTGCGCGGCACGCTCCTGCTCGATCTCGCTGCGCTCTTCGAGGGGGCGGCTGATCCGGTGGCCGATCCACAGCAGGGGCGGCACACCGAGCAGGATGAGCAGGCCGAGCGGCACCGAGACGCGAAGCAGCGCCACCGCGCTGACGATCAGCCCGGTGAGTGCCGACACCGCGTACGGCACGGCGGCCGCGACCGCTCCGACACGGGTCGCGTCACCGGTGGCGACGGCCGTGAGCGCGCCGGGCAGCCGTCCGGCGTCGGCTCCGCCACGGGGGTCGAGCACCCTGGTGCCGAGGTCGACGCGGAGCTGGTGCGCTGCGTGTTCGCCCGCCCCGTCGGTGATCCTCGCGGCGGTCCGGTAGCACGTGGACAGGACCAGGAAGAGGACGGCGAGGACGAGCAGCCAGCGCAGCAGAGCGGCCGAGGAGCCGGTGGACACGGCCCGGTCGATGACGACGCCGATCACGACGGGGACAAGGGCCTCGCACGCCTGGTGGGCCATGCCGAGGAGCGACGCCCCGACGACCCGCCGGCGCTGACCCCTGATCGTTCTCCGGAGGACGAGGCCCCCCGTCGGACCCCCCTCGTTCGGTCCCCCCACGGGCATGCGGTACCTCCGCGAAGACGTCGATTAGTTAGGTAAGCCTACTCTAATCAGGTCGCCTGCCAAGGCCGTCGGCGGTGGTCGCGCCCACCCGACCCGTGACCGCCGGCCTCGTCGGACGGGTCGACGCGTTGACCCGGTCGAGTGGTTCGGTTAGCCTCACCTAAGTCTCTGTCTGTTGTCACGTCACATGTGGTGTCTCGCGCGGGAGTCGCCGCCAGGGGGAGTTGTCGTTGCCGGTCGAAACCCAAGCGGCACCCAGGAGATCGGGCGGTCCCGCCGCGCCGGGGGTCCGCCGGTCCGTGGCCGCCCTGCGCGGTCTGGGCCTGCTCGCGACCCTGGCGGCCCTGGTCCTCGTCGGACTGCTCAGCGTGTGGCTGGGCACCCGGGGCATCCCGTTCACGTCCACCTGGAACGCGCTGTGGCAGCCCGACGGTTCGGAGACCTCGGTCATCATCCACGAGTACCGGATCCCCAGGACCCTCCTCGGGCTGCTCGTCGGTGTGGCCCTCGGACTCTCCGGCGCGCTCATGCAGTCGCTGACCCGCAACCCGCTCGCCGACCCGGGCCTGCTCGGCGTGAGTCTCGGCGCGTCCACAGGAGTCGTCGTGGCGATCGCCTTCTTCGGCGTGGGCACGGCCCTGGGCTATGTGTGGTTCGCGTTCCTCGGTGCGGCGGCGGCATCGGTGCTCGTCTACGTCCTCGGCTCCTCCGGGCGGACGCTGGCGACGCCCGACCGACTCGTCGTCGCCGGAGCGGCGGTGACGGCGGTGCTCTTCGCCTTCAGCTCCGCCGTACTGCTGCTCAACCCGCGCGCCTTCGACCAGTTCCGGTTCTGGACGGTCGGGTCCCTGGCGGGCCGCAGCACGGAGATCGTCCTCATCACCCTGCCCTTCGTCGTCGTGGGCCTGCTCCTCGCGCTCGGCCTGGCCCCCTCCCTGAACGCCCTGGCCATGGGCGACCAGGTGGGGCGAGCGCTCGGCGTGAACGTCGGCCGGACCCGGGTGCTGGGCGCCGTCGCCGTGATGCTCCTGTGCGGCGCGGCGACCGCCGCGGCCGGCCCGATCGGCTTCGTGGGCCTGGTCGTCCCGCACGTCGCCCGCTTCGTCGTGGGCCCCGACCAGCGCTGGGTACTGGCCTACTCGATGCTGTTCGCACCCGTTCTGCTGATCGGCGCCGACGTCCTCGGACGGGTCCTCGGTTCCCCGGGCGAGATCCAGGTCGGCATCGTCACCGCGTTCCTCGGAGCCCCGCTGTTCATCGCGCTGTGCCGCCGCCGGAAGCTGGTCATGCTGTGAGCGGCACGCACGAGACCGCCGGCCCGCAGACAGGCCACAGAGCCGCACCTCCGCTCCTCGCGGGCGGGGACGGCGGTACCTCCCAGGCGTCAGCCCTGGGGGAGAACAAGGAGACCGTGTGAGTGCCGTACGGGAGTCAGAGGCATCCGCCCCCGATCAGCGCCCCGTCAAGAACCGTGCCGTCCCGGCGGCGCCGCGCGTCGTCACCGGGATGGTCGTCCGTACCCGCAAGGGCGGCCTCTCGCTGCGGGTCCAGGGCCGCGCCCTGGCCGTCACTGCCGTCCTGGTCGCCGCGCTCGTCCTGCTCATGGGCGTCACCCTCACCACCGGCGACTTCGAACTCTCCGTCGGTGAGGTCCTCCAGGCGCTCTTCGGCAACGGCTCCGGAGCCGCGGACTTCATCGTCAACACCCTGCGCATGCCGCGGCTGCTGACCGCCCTGTGCGTCGGCGCCGCCCTGGCCGTCAGCGGCGCCGTCCTGCAGAGCCTGACCGGCAACGCGCTGGGCAGCCCCGACATCATCGGCTTCACCAACGGCTCGGCCACCGGAGCCCTCGTCGTCATCGTCGTCCTGAACGGCAGCATGACCCAGATCGCCCTCGGCGCACTCGTCGGAGGCCTCGCCACCGCCGCGGCCGTCTCCCTCCTCATGCTGGGCCGGGGCCTGCAGGGCTTCCGTCTGGTCGTGGTCGGCATCGGCGTCAGCGCCCTTCTCCTCGCCCTCAACTCGTACCTGATCACGCGGGCGAGCTGGCAGGAGGCGCTGGAGGCCCAGGCGTGGCTGATCGGCAGCCTGGGCAACCGCCTGTGGATCCACGCGAACACCATCGGCCTCGCCGTCGTCGTGCTGCTCCCGCTCGCCTTCTTCCTCGCCCGCCGCCTGTCCATGGTGGAGATGGGCGACGGCATCGCCACCGCGCTCGGCGTCGACGTGACCCGGACGCGGGCGGCCCTGCTCGTCATCAGCGTCGCCCTGGCCGCCTTCGCCACCGCGGTGACGGGCCCGATCGTGTTCATCGCCCTGGCCGCTCCCCAACTGGCCCGCAGACTGACCCGCTCGTCCGGCCCCGCTCTCCTGCCGTCCGCCCTCATGGGCGCCCTCCTGCTCGCCCTGAGCGACCTCGTCGTGCAGCGCGTCTTCGCGCCGGCGCTCCTGCCCGTGGGCACGGCGACCGGGACCATCGGCGGGCTCTACCTCATCTGGCTGCTGATCACCGAGTCGCGAAAGAGCCGCGCATGACACACGTGAACGCCCCGACGCCCCGGCTGCGAGCCGAGGGCCTCACGCTCTCCTACGACCAGCGGACGGTGGCCACCTCCCTCGGCGTGGACATTCCCGACCAGTCCTTCACCGTGATCCTCGGTCCGAACGCCTGCGGCAAGTCCACCCTGCTCAAGGCGCTGTCACGGATGCTCACGCCGAAGGCGGGACAGGTCTACCTCGACGGCAAGGCCATCTCCTCCTACCGCTCCCGCGAGGTCGCCCGCCGGCTCGGGCTGCTCCCGCAGTCGTCCAACGCGCCCGGGGGCATCACGGTCGGCGACCTCGTGGCGCGCGGCCGCTACCCGCACCAGCGGATGCTGAAGCAGTGGTCCACCGAGGACGAGGCGGCCGTGACCGAGGCGATGCGGCAGACCGGCGTACTCGAACTCGCCGACCGGCCCGTGGACGACCTCTCCGGCGGCCAGCGCCAGCGCGTCTGGCTCTCCATGGTCCTGGCCCAGCAGACCTCCCTCCTGCTGCTCGACGAGCCCACCACGTTCCTCGACATCGCCCACCAGGTCGAGGTGCTCGACCTGTGCGCCGAACTGCACGCACGCAAGGGCCACACGGTCGTCGCCGTCCTGCACGACCTCAACCAGGCCTGCCGCTACGCCACCCACCTCATCGTGATGCGGGCCGGCGGCACGGTCGCGGCCGAGGGCGACCCGGCGACGGTCATGACCGCCGAACTCGTCGAGGACGTGTTCGGCCTGCCCTGCCGGATCATCGACGACCCCGAGACCGGCACCCCGCTGATGGTGCCCGCCGCGCCCAGGCGGCACGAGGCGGAGGCGGGCGGGCGCGACGCGCAGAGCACCGAAGCCGCCGACGCCGTACTCGCCGAAACCTCCTAGGGACGGACGGAGCACCCATGCTGCTGTGCACGAGAGTCACGAACGCGCGCATCCTCACCATGGATCCGGACCACCCGGTCGCCCACGACATGGGCATCTGGCACGGCCGGATCGTCGGCCTGGACGAGGCCGTGACCTCGTTGCCCGCACGCGAGGTCGTCGACCTCCAGGGCGCCACCGTGCTGCCCGGGTTCATCGACAGCCATGTCCACCTGGCCTGGACAGGACTGAAAGCGAGCTCGCCGAGCCTCGCCGGCTGCGAAACGATCGAGGACGCCCTCGCCGTCGTGGCGGAGGCGGTCTCCCGCCCGAGCGAGCCCGGCGCGTGGGTGCACATCGGCGGCTACGACCAGCGCGCTCTCGGCCGGCATCTGACGGCGGCCGAACTGGACCGCGTCAGCTCCGGCCGCCGCGTGTTCGTGATGCACGACTCCGGCCATGCCTGCGTGGTCAACAGCGCCGTCCTCGACCTGCTCCCGGCCGACGTGCCCCACGAGGACGGCGTCCTCGTGGAGAGCGCGATGGGCGCCGTACGGCGGCTGCGCCTCCCGTACGCGCAGGAGGAGCTCGCCGACGCGATCGAGTACGCGGGCCGCGTCTGCCTCGCCGAGGGGATCACGGCCTGCGCCGAAGCCGGCATCGGTGGTGGCCTGCTCGGCCACAGCCCCGTCGAGCTCGGCGCCTACCAACTCCTGCGGGACCAGGGCCGGCTGCCCCTGCGGGTCCAGCTCATGCCCGGGGCCGACACCCTGCGGCCGCTCGGTGCCCATGAGCGGGACGGCATCCCCCGCGCGCTGGACCTGGGTCTGCGCACGGGCTTCGGCGACGACTGGCTGTCCGTCGGCGCGCTCAAGATCTACACCGACGGCGGCATGATGGCGCGTACGGCCGCCCTCACGGCCCCGTACGAAGGCACGACCCGAACCGGTCAGCTCCAGGACGACCCGGAGCGCCTCGCCTCCCTCATCGTCGACGGGCACCTCGCCGGATGGCAGCTCGCCGTCCACGCCATCGGCGACCGGGCCGCGGACCTCGCCCTGGACGCCCTGGAGCAGGCACAGGCGCTGCGGCCCCGGCCCGACGCGCGCCACCGTATCGAGCACGCCGGGCTGATCCGGCCCGACCAGCTCCCGCGCTTCGCCCGGCTCGGGCTCAGCGCGGTGGTCCAGCCCAACTTCCTGCGGTACTTCGGCGACGACTACGCGACGATCATGGGCCCGCACCGGGCTCCGTGGATGTACCGGGGCCGGGGCTTCCTCGACCACGGTGTCACGCTCGTCGGCAGCTCGGACCGGCCCGTCACCGACGGATCGCCGCTGCGGGCCGTGCAGTTCATGGTCGAGCGTGCCTCCACCTCGGGCCGGTCGATCGGCCCGGACGAGGGCATCACCGTCGACGAGGCCCTGCGCGCCTACACGGTCGCCGGCGCCTACGCCTGCCGCTGGGACGACAGTGCGGGCAGCCTCGGCCCTGGCAGGCGCGCCGACTTCGTCGTCCTGGGTGACGACCCGCGGAGCGTCGATCCCTCCCGGATCGGTGACATCGAGGTCGTGGCGACCTTCGTGGACGGACGTGAGGCGACGGAGAGCCGGAAGCTGTGAGCGATCCGATAGCCCCGTGGAGAGGGGGTCGCGCCCGGATCCACGAGGCCGGCGCGGGGAGCGACCCGTGCGGAGAACGCTCGTGACGACGCGACTTGGCCATTCGCTTAGGTAAGGCTAGCCTTAGTTCGAGTGTTTCACCGGGGTCACGCGGCGATCCAACCTCCCTTCGCGCACGGTGGAACCGAGGAAGGAAAGCCTTGATCACGGCCACGCCGCGCGCTGCCACGCTGTCGCCCCGCGCGCTGCTCGCACCCGGCCTCCCCCCGTTCTCCGTTCGGCCCGCGCGGCCCGACGACGCCGCCGGGCTCGCCGCCCTCTCCCGGCCGTTCGTGCGCTCGGGAGCGCTGCGCGAGCGTACGCAGGCTCAATATGCTGCCCAGGCGCGTGACTTCCTCGTCGCCGAGGCCCCCGACGGAACCCTCGAAGGGTGCCTCGGGCTGAGTGTCCATCGCGCCGACCCGTCGGCCGGCCGTCCCGCTGCCGGCGTCCTCTACAGCTTCTGCGTCGCCGGGCACCGGCAGGGGTGCGGCATGGGAGCCCGGCTCCTGAACGCCGCGCTGGCGAGGGCCAGGAGCCGGTCCCTGGCCACCCTGTTCACGGCGACGACGGGCAGTGGCCGCCTCTTCCTGCGGCACGGCTTCGCACCGGCCTGCCCGAGCACGGCGCCGACGGCCTGGGCTCAGTCCCTGGACCCCCGCCGCAACGCACGCGTTCTGGCCCGCGCCCTGTGACGTGACAAACGCGAAGGACGGGCCCGGGAGCCGATACGGCTCCGGGCCCGTCCTGGCGGCATCGCCGCGTCCCCAGCGTCCGGCATCGAGGATCGCCGGCTCTCGCCTGTGCCGTGACGCTTCGTCAGGTGATGTCGGCGGTCACGCGCCGTCCTCCCCGGCCTCGCTCTTTGGGACCGGGTCAGGAACCACGGTCGTGCCCGGTCCGTCCTCGGCGAAGACGCCGCGCAGCAGCGCGTGCGGCACCCGGCCGTCGATGACCTGTGCTCTGCGGACACCCGCTCGTACCGCCCGCAGACACCCCTCCATCTTCGGGAGCATGCCGCTCGCGAGCTGGGGGAGCAGTGCGTCCAGTTCACCGGCCGTCAGACGGTCGATCACCTCGGTGCTCCGCGGCCAGTCCGCGTACAGCCCCTCGACGTCGGTCAGCACCACCAGCCGCTCGGCGCCGAGGGCCACGGCCAGCGCGGACGCGGCCAGATCGGCGTTCACGTTGTAGACCTCCCCGTCCGCGCCCCGCGCGATGGGCGAGACCACGGGGATGCGGCCCTCCTCGAGCAGCGTGCGTACGGTGGCGGGTTCCACGGCCACGACCTCGCCCACGAGACCGATGTCCACATGCCGGCCGTCCACCCACGCGGGGCGCCGTACGGCCGTCATGGTGTGCGCGTCCTCGCCCGACATGCCCACGGCGAAGGGGCCATGGGCGTTGAGGGCGCCGACGAGTTCCCGCTGGACCTGGCCGGTCAGCACCATGCGCACCACGTCCATGGTCTCGGGCGTGGTCACCCGCAGGCCCGCCTCGAAGCGGACCTCCAGGTCGAGGCGGTCCAGCATGGCGCTGATCTGAGGTCCGCCGCCGTGTACGACGACCGGGCGCAGGCCCGCGTGCCACAGCTCCACGACGTCCTGGGCGAACGTCCGGTGGAGTGCGGGGTCCACCATGGCGTTGCCGCCGAACTTGACGACGACCGTCCGGCCCTGGAGTTCCTCCAGCCAGGGCAGCTCGGTGGTGGTCAGTTCAGCGGCGGCGGCGTCGGTGTCGGCGGCGGCGCGCGACGACCCCCGGTTCACCACCAGGGCCAGATCGCGGTCTCCGGATTCCTTGGTGCCGGCGGCCACACCGCCGGCGAGGAATCCACGGGCAGCGGTCACGCTCACTGTGCTTCTCCGTTCTGCACCAGGGCCTGGGCGGTGCCCCCGACTCCGCCCGCGTCGCCGAGGGCAGCAGCCGTCGGAGGCAGGGGGATCAGGGGTGCGGGCATCGTCGTCGGCTGAGGACCGGCGGCTGCGTACGCGTCGCTCACGGAGCCACTCCGTTCGTGGGCAGGCCCAGCCCTTCCGGCAGGCCGAGGGCGGCATTCATGCACTGCACCGCGCCACCCGCGGTGCCCTTCGTCAGGTTGTCGATGGCGCTCACGCAGATCAGCCGGCCGGCGTCCGCGTCCACGGCGATCTGCACCTGGGCGGTGTTGGAGCCGAGCACGGCGGCCGTCGACGGCCACTGGCCGGGCGGCAGCATCCGTACGAACGGCTCGCCGGCGTACGCGGCTTCGTACGCCGCGCGTACCGCCTGCTCCCCGGCTGCGGCCGTGTCCGGGCGCAGGCGTGCCGAGCACGTGGCGAGGATGCCTCGGGGCATGGGAGCCAGAGTCGGCGTGAAGGAGACCGTGACCTGCTCGCCCGCCACCCCGGAGAGGCTCTGCGTGAGCTCGGGTGTGTGCCGGTGGCCGCCCCCGACTCCGTACGGGCTCATGGAGCCCATCACCTCGGCACCGAGCAGCCGCGGCTTGAGCGCCCGTCCGGCACCAGACGTCCCGCTGGCCGCGACGATCACGGCCTCCGGCTCCACCAGCCGGGCCGCGTAGGCGGGGAACAGTGCGAGCGTGACCGCCGTCGGGAAGCAGCCGGGCACCGCGATCCGCCGGGCGCCCTTCAACTCGTCCCGCGCTCCGGGGAGTTCCGGGAGCCCGTAGGGCCACGTCCCGGCGTGGGCGGAACCGTAGAAGCGTTCCCAGGCCGCCGCGTCACGCAGCCGGAAGTCCGCGCCGCAGTCCACGATCAGTGTGCCGGGGTCCAACTCCCGTGCGAGCGCGGCCGACTGCCCGTGCGGCAAGGCCAGGAAGACCACGTCGTGACCGCGCAGGGCAGCCGCCGATGTCTCGTCGAGGACCCGGTCCGCGAGCGCGGCCAGCTGTGGCTGTACGGAGCTGAGGGACCGGCCCGCGCTGCTGTGCGCGGTCACCGCGCCGATCTCCACTCCGGGGTGCGACACCAGCAGGCGCAGGATCTCCCCGCCCGCGTAGCCGCTGGCGCCGGCCACCGCGACCCTTACCGTCATGTTCTTCCGTCTCTCTAGGTACGTGTGAGGCTGCCGTCACAGGGTGGGCGCCGCAGGGTCGCCGCCGCGGGGACTCGGTCACGCGTCCCTGCGAACGTCTCGCGGCGACCTGTTGAGCAGGAGGTCGCGCAGGAGCGCCTCGGTCGTGCACACCACACCGCTCCGGGCCGCCCAGCGCAGGGCCATGGCGTGCTCCTCGGGGGAGAAGTCCGCGACGGCATCGGCGACGACGAAGGGCTGGATGTCGTTCATGAAGGCGTCGGCGGCCGTCAGGAGGACGCCGAGATGGGCGAACACCCCGCAGACGATCAGCTGGTCGCGCCCCTCCGAACGCAGCAGCCTCCCGAGGTGGCTGCGGAGGAAGGCGTTCTGGCGCACGTTGGCGAGCAGGTGCTCGCCGGGGCGCGGCGTGAGCGGAGCGATGATCGCGGCCGCGTCGGGTTCGTCGCCGATGCCCGGGCCCCAGACGTCCGCGACGAGGCCGCGCTGGCCGGGCCGTTGGGCGGCCGGCTCGGCGCTGAAGACCACCGGCATGCCGAGAGCCCCGGCGAGTTCGCGCAGGGCCGCGATGTTGTCGACGAGCTCCACGACCGGGGACTGCCCGGCGGGGAACGCCTCCACGAAGTGGTTCTGCATGTCGTGGACCAGGAGCGCGGCGCGACCGGGGTCGATGGTCCAGGAGGCGCAGGAGCGGGGGAGGGCACCCGGGCCCGGCATGGGGTAGGAGTCGATGGCCGGCAGGCCCATGGTGATTCCCCCTGATGACGTGCGCGCGAAGCCGCGCCCCGATGTCGATTAGCTTAGCCTAACCTAAGTTCCATGTCCGTGGTGTGGCCCGTTCGAACCCGAACGCGGCGTCTCCCGCGGTGATGTCAGTGCCGCGCGGAAGGGTGCCGGTGGTGCGCGCACCGGGGCGTCGTCAGGAGCCGGCGGACCTGCTCTCCGGCCTCGGCGGCGTCCCGGGCCGTGGCCGGGAACAGCAGGCGCAGATCGCAGTGGCCTTCGCGGTACTCGCAGCGCAGCGTGATGCCGTACCGGTCCACGGCGAGCGGCATGGCCCGCACCGCACCGTGCGGCAACCGGGTCCCGGCGAGTGCGACCAGGTCCGCCACCATCTCCTCGTGGGCGTCGGCGAGATGCGTCAGCATCGCGGCTTCCTCGACGGCGAGCGGGTCGGGTTCGGCGAGGGTGAACTCGTCGAGTCCGACGTCATGGGTTCCCGTCGCGGTGCGCAGCGTCACGCGCGCCAGGTCGAGACGCAGCGCGTCGCCGTCCTCCGGGTCCGCGGGAGCGAGCCAGCCGGAGATCGTCACCCTGGCCCGCACGCGGTCGCGGAGCGCCGTCGGCGCGATGTCGGTGAACTCCAGCAGGGCGGCGAGGCTGCCGCGCGGCGCGGCGGCGATCTGGGCGGTCAGCGGGCTGTCCGCCTGGGGGTGAAGGGTGATCAGCCCCTTGCTGCCCACCGAGTGCATGCCGATCAGGTCGTAGTCCTGCCCCTGCGTGGTGAGCGAGAGGGAGACTGCCCGGGCCAGCACGGAGCGGACGCACTCCGCCGCGGTCGGCTCGGACGGGGCGAAGTCTGCGGCGGCGGTCAAGGCAACTCCTCGCGGGACGGGTCGGATCGGTGCGGCTCCGGTCGGGGCGGCGCGCAAGACGAGCCCCTGCTGTTGAGGTAAGGCTAACCTAACTTGTGTCCGTGGCTGCGTCCACACCCGACTGCGGTCGCTGCTCAAGCGCGTGCGATGTGGCGGGAATCAGGGTGCGGAGCGGCCGATTGCCTCGAGGATCCGCTGCCGGGTTGTGCTTCCGGCGGCTGCTGAGATGTCGGAGGCGCGGTCTACGGTGCGCTCATGCGCATTGCCCTGCCTGACGGATTGCCTTCCGGCCGGTTCGTGTCCTGCGGCCCGGTGCATGTGTGGATCTCCGACGAGTTCCCGTACGGCATCGAGCGGTTGTGGGCTCGTCTGCTGAGCGAGCAGAGGTCAACCGGTCTGGTTCCCCTCGTGTGCCGGCCCGATGACCTGGGCAGAGCCGTGGGTCTGGAACGGGTCGATGCCGTTCGCCTGGAGGAGGCGCTGGCGGGGGACTTCGCCGAGTACCGGCGCGGGAGGCTTCCGCTGTGGACGGACCCGAGGCCGGCCTCGGTGCCGGAAGGAGTCGAGCCGTGGCCGCACGACCCGGGGCCGCCCTTCGAGGAGTGGCCGGGCCTGGCACCGCCGATGCCCGTCACGTCTGCCGGCCCGACCCCTCGGGAAACGGCGTCGAAGACGCTGGCCCGGCTCCTCGATTCGCGCCGGTTGGGGCCGGACGAGTGCCGCCTTGTGCTTGTCCCCGCCTCGCGCAGCAGTGACGCACTGGCACTGACCGGCTGGTCCGCGGAGGCACCGCTGCCGTTGCTGTGTGCCCTGCTGCGCAGTTGGGAGGACCGGTACGGTGCGCGAGTGGTGGCGGCGTCGGGCAGTGAGCTGCACGTCTCAGTCGCGCGTCCCCCCGTGGACCCGTCGCACACGGACCTGCTCGCGCTGGAGCACGTGCTGTCGACTGCGGACAACGTCGTCGATGACCCGCCCAGACCGTTTCCCGACCACGCAGCAGACCTCGCGGGGCGCACTCACTGGTCGTTCTGGTGGGACTGAGGTCCGTGGAGCATGCCTGACCGCGGGCGGTCGCCTGCAAACTCAGTCCGCGAGTTCCCGCATCCACGCCTCGACCTCGTCGGCCCTGCGGGGCAGGCCCGCCGACAGGTTCTCGTTGCCGTCCGCCGTGACGAGGATGTCGTCCTCGATGCGCACGCCGATGCCCCGGAACTCCTCGGGCACCGTGATGTCGTCCGGCTGGAAGTACAGGCCCGGCTCGACGGTGAGGACCATGCCCGGTTCGAGCGGCGCGTCCACGTAGGTGTCGTTGCGTGCCTGGGCGCAGTCGTGCACGTCCAGACCCAGCATGTGGCCCGTGCCCGCGATGGAGAAGCGCCGCTGGAGCCCGAGCTCGTACGCCCGCCCGGCCGGCCCCTCGATGAAGCCCCATGCGACGAGCCGCTCCGCCAGGTGGCGCTGGGCGGCCTCGTGGAAGTCCCGGTAGTGCGCCCCCGGCTTCACCGCGGCGATGCCGGCCTCCTGCGCCTCGTACACCGCGTCGTAGACCTTCCGCTGGACGGGGGTGAAGGCGCCGCTGATGGGAAGGGTGCGGGTGACGTCGGCGGTGTAGAGGGTGTGCGTCTCCACGCCGGCGTCGAGCAGCAGGAGTTCGCCGGGCCGCACGGGCCCGTCGTTGCGGGTCCAGTGCATGATCGTGGCGTGCTCGCCCGCCGCGCAGATGGAGCCGTAGCCGACGTCGTTCCCCTCCAGCCGCGCGCGGCGGAAGAACGTGGTCTCCACCCAGCGCTCGGAGGTCGCGACGGCCCGCGACAGCTCGCGCACGCAGTCCGTGAAGCCCCGCACCGTGGAGTCCACGGCCGCCCGCAGCTGGCGGATCTCCCACTCGTCCTTGACCAGCCGCAGTTCGCTCAGCGCCTCCTCGAGCTCGGCGTCCCGCTCCTCGTCGGTGTCCACGGCGGCTTCGAGCACGGGGTCGTGTCCTCGCAGGATGCGCGTGGGCACGGGGGCGGCAGCGGCCAGTTCCGTGGCCGCGGCCCGCACGTCGCGGCACCGGAGACCCAGCAGCCGCTCCGCCTCGGCGAGGCTGTGGCGGCGTCCCATCCACAGCTCCGCGGTGTCCCCCGTCCAGAACTCGTCGCTGTCGCGGGTGTCGCGCGGGAGCTGGTAGCAGTACGCGTCGTGCCCGCCGCCCGGGCGCGGCTCCAGCACGAGCGCGCCGTCCCTGGCCTGGTCACCGGTCAGATGGACGTAGGCGGTGCAGGGGCGGAACGGGTAGTGCGCGTCGTTCGAGCGGATCTTGAGGTTGCCCGACGGGACGACGAGCCGCTCGCCCGGGAAGCGGGCCGAGAGGGCGGCGCGTCGCCGTGCGGCGTAGGGCGCCTGCTCCATGGGCTTCAGGTCGCGCTGTTCGGTGTCCGCCCAGCCCGACCGCATCAGGGCGGACAGTTCGGGCGAGGGTTCTCCGTAGAGGCCGTTCTTGCGGCGCTTGCTCATGTCATGCACCTTCTCTTGGTTTCCGGAAAGAGGGACTGGCCGGTTCGGCGCGGAACCGCCCCTCGCCGCGCCGCGCCGCGCCGCGCCGAGCGACGCGGCGCGGCGTTGGCGACGGCGGCCCCGCGGGCGTCGGCGGCGGCCGGGCGGCGATGACCCCGGACGGCAGGACGAGGTGACATGCGGGTCCGCGACCGGGCGGCAGCGGGCCCGCCCGGGGGCTACAGCACGAATCCGTGGGGGAACGGATCGGACGGGTCGAGCAGATAGTTCGCCGTGCCGGTGATCCAGGCCCGGCCGGAGATCTCCGGTACGACGGCGGGCAGGCCGCCGACCTCGGTCGCGGCGACGAGCCGCCCGGTGAACCGGGTGCCGATGAACGACTCGTTGACGAACTCGGCGCCCAGCGGCAGTTCGCCGCGGGCGTGCAGCTGGGCCATGCGCGCCGACGTGCCCGTGCCGCACGGCGAACGGTCGAACCAGCCGGGGTGGACGGCCATGGCGTTGCGCGAGTGCCGGGCGTCCGAGCCCGGCGCCAGGAACTGGACGTGCTTGCAGCCGCCGATGAGCGGATCCACCCGGTGGACGGGCCGCTTCTGCTCGTTCACGGCAGCCATGATCGACAGTCCTGCGGCGAGGATCTCGGCCTTGCGTGCCCGGTCGAAGGGCAGCCCGATCCGGTCCAGTTCGACGATGGCGTAGAAGTTCCCGCCGTACGCCATGTCGTAGGGCACGACGCCCAGGCCCGGCACCTCCACGGCAGCGTTCAGCTCGCTGACGTAGGAGTCGACATTGCGCAGGGTGACCCGCTCGGCCGCACCGTCCCTCACGGTGACGCGGGCCTCGACGAGTCCGGCGGGAGTGTCGAGGCGTACGACGGTCTCGGGCTCGGTGACCGTGACCATGCCGGTCTCCACCAGGACCGTGGCCACACCGATGGTCCCGTGCCCGCACATCGGAAGGAACCCGCTGACCTCGATGTACAGCACGCCCCAGTCGGCGTCCGGCCGGGTCGGCGGCTGGAGGATCGCCCCGCTCATCGCCCCGTGACCGCGCGGCTCGTCGACGAGGAACCGGCGCAGTCCGTCGAGGTGTTCGACCGCGTGGCGGCGGCGCTCGGCCATGGTGTCGCCGGGGACGGGGCCGACACCACCGGTGACGACCCGGGTGGGCATGCCCTCGGTGTGGGAGTCGACGGCGCTGATCGTACGGACCGACCGCATCAGGCCGACCGCCTCTCGAGCGACGAGACGGCGCGGGCCATGTCGGCGGCGACCTGCTCGCGCTGGGCGGGCGTCAGCGGGCCGCGCGGCGGGCGGCAGCGGCCGCCGTACCGGCCGACCTGCTCCATGCCGAGCTTGATGGCCTGGACGAACTCGGTCCGCGAGTCCCAGCGGAAGGCGGCGACCAGCGGTTCGTACAGTGCCCGGGCCTCCTCCAGGCGCCCTGTCGTGGCCAGTTCGAACAGAAGGGCCGACTCGGCGGGGAAGACGTTGGGGAATCCGGCGAACCAGCCCGTGGCTCCCATCAGCAGACTCTCCAGCACGACGTCGTCGGCGCCGCTGATCACCTCCAGGCCGGGCGCCCGCTCCTTGATCTCCAGCACCCGTCGCACATCGCCGGAGAACTCCTTCACCGCGACCACGTTGTCGATCTGCGCGACCTCGGCGAGCAGGTCCGGGGTGAGGTCGACCTTGGTGTCGAGGGGGTTGTTGTAGACCATCACCGGCAGCCCGACGGACGCCACCGCCTCGAAGTGGGCGAGGACCTCGCCGCGGTTGGCCCGGTACATGGTCGGCGGCAGGCACAGCACACCGTCCGCGCCGTCCTCGGCCGCCGCCTCTGCCCAGTGTCTGGCCTGGTGCGACCCGGCCCCGTGCACGCCCACGACGACCGTGCCGGCGCCGCCGACCGCCTCGATCGCGGTGCGGGCGACCGTACGGCGCTCCTCGTCGGTCAGGGACGAGTACTCACCCAGCGATCCGTTGGGGCCCACGCCGTGGCAGCCGTTGTCCACGAGCCACTTGCAGTGCTCGGCGTAGCGGTCGAGGTCGACGGCCAGACCCGCAGGTGCGGAGGCGTGCTCGTAGTACGGCAGTGCGGTGGCCACGACGACGCCCGTGAGGCGACTGTTGCTGGGACTGGTGCCGGTCATGAAGCGATCTCCTGGGCGGGGGAGGCAGGGGACGGGAAGAGAGCGGGGCTACGAGGGCGGGGGCCGTACGGGACGAGCGGTGTGCGCCCGGCTCAGGCGTCGGGCTCGGCGGGCGCGGCCAGTTCGCCGAGCCGGACGGGCTGGGTGATCGGTCTGCGGTGGCAACTCGCGGGCGGCTGCCCCTCGACGGGGATCTCCCCGGGCAGGTCATGGAAGCGGCCTGCTTTCGGTGCGCCGCGCAGCCGGGAGGTGAGCTCGGCGACGGTCGGGCCGCAGATCCGGCCCTGACACGGGCCGAGACCGGCGCGTGTCTCCAGCTTGGCCGCTCTCGCCCCGTGGCCCGCGTCCTCGGCGGCGGACCGGCACAGGGAGGCGTAGTCCGTCTCCTCGCAGCGGCAGATCACCGTCTCGGGGCGCAGCCAGCCGTGCCAGGCGGTGCCGACGGGGTGGGCCGAGGCCAGCCGTTCGGCGAAGGCCCGGCCCCGGTCCCGCCGCCGGCGCAGGCCGGCGAGTGCGGCGGTACCTGTGCGGCCGCCCGCCGCGAACCAACCGGCGAGCGCGCCCTCGGCGCGCGCGGCGGGCTCACCGGCGACACCGGTGATCTCCCCGGCGGCGAACACGGCCGGACGGCTGGTGCGCTGACGGTCGTCGACGTCGACGAACTCACCCCCGTACACCTGCCGCAACGCGCACCCGGCGGCGAGCGCCAGTTCCAGCTGGGGGCTGAAACCGTGCGTGACGCACACGGCGTCGACGGGTGTGGTCCGCCGGCTGCCGGGGACCACGGACCAGTCAGGGCGCAGCCGGGCGCTGACGATCTCCTCGACCCGTCCCTCGCCACGGGCCTCGATCACGGCACGGCCGATGCGGTACGGCACCCGGTGGCGGGCCAGCGTACCGGCGTACGCGGCGAACTCGCCGGCCTTCCCGGCCAGTTGCCACGGACGCCGTGACCAGCCGCGCGCCAGGGCGGCCGGGCCGTTGGCCTCCAGGACCTCCAGCACCCGGGACCCCGCTTCCAGCAGCGATGCGGTCACGGGGAGCAGGAACGGACCGGTGCCCGCGACCACGACACGCTCGCCGACGACGATGCGTTCGCCCTTCACCAGGGCCTGGGCGGCGCCGCCGGTGTACACACCGGGCAACTCCCAGCCGGGGAACGGCAGTACCCGGTCGTGGGCACCGGTGGCGAGGACCAGGGCGTCGGGTGCGAGGACGCGTCGTTCTCTGTCGGTGCCGTCGGCAGGCCCGCGCAGCACGTGCACACGCGGTGCCCCCGGTTCACCCGCGGCCGGGCGTTCCAGCGCCCACACCACGGTCTGCGGCCACCAGGTGCAGCGCGGGTGGTCGAGTACCTGTCGACGCCGTCGTTCGAACGCCGGCCGGTCGGGCCGCGACGTCTCGGGGCGGGAGGCCTCGCAGGCGTCGGGGAGTGTGCGGTGGTACTGGCCGCCGGGCTGCTCCTCGGCGTCGATGAGTGTCACATCGGCGCCCGCGCTCAGAGCCGTATGTGCCGCGGCGAGGCCCGCCGGTCCGGCGCCGACTACCGTCACCTGACGGCGTGTCACCTCTCCTCCGTGGGTGAAGTGACGGACAGGCGGGGTTCGTTGGGCTCCCGGGTCTGGGTGGTCACCACGTCTCCGTCGCGAACCCGGCGACGGCAGGCGCGGACATCGCGCACGGCGTTCACGGTGATCAGACAGTCGAAGCAGACGCCGATCCCGCAGAACACACCGCGCGGCGCACCGGAGGGCCCCCGGCGCCAGGACTGCCGCCCGGACGCGAGCAGCACACCCGCGACGGTCTGGCCGTGGGCGCCCTCCAGCGGTTCACCGTCCACCGTGATCCGCAGCGGGCGGTCACGCCGCCCGGCCGGGTCGGAACCGGCGGGCACTCGTCGGGGGCTCATGCTGCCTCCTCCTCCGCGTTCTTCCTGTCGCCGGCCCGGCCCTTCCCGGCCGGTTCGGCTGCCTCGGTCCGGCCGGCTTCACCGATGACGGCCGGGCGGTCCACCCTGAACGGACTCGCCTCGACCGCCGGAGGCTCGCCGAGCAGGAGGTTGCGTACGAGCAGCGCCGTGCCGAGACAGAGCCCGATGCCCGCGCCCTCGTGTCCGGTGGCGTGCCACAGGCCGTCCAGCCGCGGGTCCGGGCCGATCACGGGCATGTGGTCGTCCACGTACGGGCGGAAGCCGCCGTAGGACCGCATGACGGCGACATCGGCGAGGCAGGGGAACAGACGCAGCGCCTTGGCGGCGATCCCCGCCAGCACATGCGGCCGCATCCGGTCGTCGAAGCCGGCCCGGCGGCGCGAGGAGCCGAGCAGCACGCTCCCGGCGCGCGTCGACTCGACGACCGCCGAGGTCTGGAGGTCCTCCGCGCTGCTGCCCACCGCGCCGACGTAGTCGGCGTCGTACACCTTGTGGAACACGGTCGGGGGCAACGGGGTGGTGACGAGGATGTCGCCGCGGCGGGGCCGGACGGCGATCGGGGCGCCGAGCCGGGCGGCGAGTCCACCGGACCAGGGGCCGGCGGCGTTGACGAAGACGTCCGCCTCGACGAGTCCTCCGGTCGTGTGCACCGCGGTGATCCGGGAGCCGCGGGTGACGGCGGAGAGCACCTCGCAGCCGCTCCTCAGGGACGCGCCTGCCGCGAGCGCGTCCGTGAGCAGGGCGACGGCCGCGCCGGCGGGCTGTACCTGGGCGTCCTCGGGGTAGTGCAGCGCCGCCGTGTGGTCACGTGTGACGCGGGGCTCGGCCTCGGCGAGCGCCGCGGCGTCCAGGGACTCGGCCCGCACCCCGGCCGCGCGCTGGGCGGCGGCGAACTCGGCCAGTGCGGCGGCCCCCGCGTCGGTGGTGGCCACCACGATGCCGCCCTTGGGCTCCCACTCGACCGCGGCAGCCGCTCGGGCGCCGCGGTCGGAGCGTTCGGCCACCGAGGCCAGGGTCTCCGGCCAGAGCCTGCGGGACAGTTGGGCGAGTCGGAGTTCCGCACCGGGTCCCTTGTCGGAGACCAGGATGTTCCCCTCGCCGTGCGAGGTGGTCGCACCGGCGGGGGCGCCGCGGTCGACGACCGTGACGTGGAATCCGCAGCGGGCCAGTTCACGGGCGCACGCGGCACCGACGATTCCCGCGCCGAGCACGACCACGTGCGTTCCGTTCATCGTCCCCCTCCGTTCGCTTTAACGAACGACTTGAGGCTATGGGTGCCGAACGGAAGGTGTCAATGGTGCGGTCGCGGCGGGCTGCCGGGCCGCCGGTCAGGGCGCCGAATGCGGGGTGCCGCCCCCGGTCGGCTGCCCGGCCCGGTACTGGAGCAGCAGCACGGAACGCACCGGTCCGTCGGTCGCCAGGTAGGAGTGGGGGAGCGCCGCGTCGAAGCCCACGTAGTCGCCCGGGCCCAGCGCGACCTCGTAGCCGTCCACGGTGACCTCCAGCCGCCCCGACTGGACGACCGTGTGCTCGGTGCCGGCGTGACCGTGCGAGCGCTGCCGGTGGCCGGCGCGGAACTGCTGGTCGTAGACCTCGAACGTGGTGTTGTCGCTGCGGATGTGGCGCAGCGCGCGCAGGTCGACGCCTTCGCCGCTGAGCGGTTCGACGTCCTCGGAGCGCACCACCGTCACGCCGCCGGGCGGACGGGTGTCGAGGAGGTCGGACACCGGCATCTGCAGGGCGCGCGACAGACTGAAGACGGTTTCGATCGTCGGGTTGCCGTTGCCGGACTCCAGTTGGGACAACGTCGCCTTGCCGATCCCGGAGCGCCTGGAGAGTTCGGAGATGGACAGGCCGTGAAGGGACCTGGCCTGCTTGAGATTGGCGGCCAGCATGCCCTGGATCGATCCGGTCTGCTCGCTCACGGCACTTTCCCTCCCGCGTTCAGTATACCGAACGGTGCCTGTTCGGTGGCCCGACCATAGTGGACACGCCCCGGCCATCATGCCGGTGCGGTCCACCGCCGCCGGTGCCGCACTCGCCACCGGCGCCCTGCCGGCGGTCCTGGTCGCGGTGGCCGCAGTCGGCGACGCCCGGCGCCTTCGGGTCGCCGCCAGGGGGATCCGAAGGCGCACCGGTCGCCCGCCCCCGCCCTTCCCCGCACCCCCATCGCACCGCGCAGGAACCCGCCGCGGCACTGAAGGGGTACGAGGACCCCGCTGCGGCCCGACGGCCACGCGCGATCAGGCCGGGATCCGGGACACGTCCCTGCGCTTGCGGGCCAGGAGCGGTGCGCTCGGGTGCAATAGGCGCAGGGACGTTCGCCCTGGCGTGGTGAGACCCGCGCGCGCATGCCGCGAATCCTCCGCGGCGACCGAAACGGGCCGTGCGGCCCGTATGCCGCGCCCTCCTCCACGGGGGAGCGCGGCCCTGCGTTCGCGCCAGCCATCCGGACGAAGGAACGAGAACGTGCCGTACATCACTGTGGGCCAGGAGAACTCCACCACCATCGACCTCTACTACGAGGACCACGGAACCGGGCAGCCGGTCGTCCTCATCCACGGCTTCCCGCTCGACGGCCACTCCTGGGAGCGGCAGAGCGCCGCGCTCCTCGAAGCGGGCTACCGCGTGATCACCTACGACCGCCGGGGCTTCGGGCAGTCGAGCCAGCCGACGACCGGCTACGACTACGACACCTTCGCCGCCGATCTGAACACCGTGATGGAGACCCTCGACCTGCGGGACGCGGTACTGGTCGGGTTCTCGATGGGCACCGGTGAGGTCGCCCGTTACGTGTCCGCCCACGGCTCCGCCCGGGTCTCCAAAGTCGCCTTCCTGGCCTCGCTGGAGCCCTGCCTGCTCAAGACCGACGACAACCCGGACGGCGTCGCACCGAAGGAGTTCTTCGACGGCGTGGTCGCGGCCGTCAAGGAGGACCGCTACGCGTACTACACGGCCTTCTACAAGGACTTCTACAACCTCGACGAGAACCTGGGCACCAGGATCAGCGAGGAGGCCGTCCGCAACAGCTGGAACGTCGCTGCAGGAGGCGGCTTCTTCGCTGCCGCGGCCGCCCCGTCGACCTGGTACACCGACTTCCGGGCCGACATCCCGGCCATCGACGTGCCGGCCCTGATCCTGCACGGTACGGCCGACCGGATCCTGCCCGTCGAGGGGACCGGGCGGCCGTTCCACCGGGCGCTCCCCTCCGCGGACTACGTGGAGGTCGAGGGTGCCCCGCACGGCCTGTTGTGGACCCACGCGGAGGAGGTCAACACCGCGCTCCTCGCCTTCCTCGCGAAGTAACCCCCGTTCCGCTGGGGGCACCTCGCCGACCGGGCCCGGCCATCGCGGCCGGGCCCGGCCTGTGACCGGACTCTCCACCATCGCGAACCGGCGCAGTTCTGTCCCCCAACGTCTCGGGCCGCGGCCATGACTCATCATCGGCCGGGTGCAGCGCATGCGCTGGGTTGCCTCAAGGCGCACGCCGCCGAGGCTCGCGACGCAGCCGCGGATTGCTCACCCTCACCCCCGTCCGGTGTCCGAGGCGAGCCGCGGCAGTGCCGTGGGTGCGTAGAAGCTGAACAGCATCCGCTCCACCTGGCGACGGATCACCTGCGCATGCGGCGCCGCCGGTTCGACTTCCCAGTGCCCTGGGACGGGGGCCGTGGGCCAAGTGGTCGGAGTCGGGGCCGCAGAGGCCGCGACAAAGGCCGGGCGCCGCCCGTCCGGCTCGGCCCGCTTTTCGCCGCTACGGCCACCGCTGAATGTGACGCGCATCACAGTAGCCGTCATCAGCTCCTCAGGTCATCATATGACCTGATCGCCGCATGGATCAGTGCCGGGCGACGTCCCGGACAGCACAGCGAGACGAGGATGGGCATGAACGAGCAGGAGAGGCCGGCGGGGCCGAGCGTGGGTGTGGTGGGACTCGGGGCCATGGGTCTCGGCATGGCCCGCAGCCTGCGCGACGCGGGTTACGACGTCGGCGTCCACGATCTGCGTCCGGAGGTGGCCGCGGCCTTCGCCCGCGACGGCGGGACGGCGTACGCCTCGCCCGGCGAGCTGGCGGCCGAGGTGGACGTTCTCGTCGGCGTGGTGGTCAACGCCGCCCAGGTCGAGTCGGCGCTGTTCGGCGCCGAGGGGGCGGCCGGCCGGCTCCGCCCGGGTGCCGTCTTCGTCATGTGCTCCACCGTCGACCCCGGCTGGTCCGCCGAGCTCGAGAAGCGCCTGGCCGAGAAGGACGTGCTCTACCTGGACGCTCCCATCTCCGGCGGCGCCGCGCGTGCCGCGGCCGGCGAACTCACGATGATGACGTCGGGCTCCGCCGCCGCCTACGCGGTCGCGGACCCGGTGCTCGACGCCATGAGCAGCACGGTCTACCGCCTGGGAGACACTGCCGGACTCGGTTCGAAGGTCAAGATCGTGAACCAGCTGCTCGCGGGCGTGCACATCGCCGCGGCGGCCGAGGCGATGGCCCTCGGCATCAAGGCCGGTGTTCCGGCCGAGGCGCTGTACGAGGTCATCACGCACAGCGCCGGCAACTCGTGGATGTTCGAGAACCGCATGGCCCATGTGCTCGCCGGCGACTACACGCCCCTCTCCGCGGTCGACATCTTCGTCAAGGACCTGGGGCTCGTGCTCGACTCGGCGCGGCCCGAGAGGTTCCCGCTCCCCCTCGCCTCCACGGCCCACCAGATGTTCCTCCAGGCGTCGGCCTGCGGCCTGGGGGCCGAGGACGACAGCGCGGTGATCAAGATCTTCCCGGCAATCGACCTGCCGGGAACGGAGGAGATCTGACATGGCCCTCCGACTCGGATGCGTCGCCGACGACTTCACCGGCGCCACTGATCTGGCCAACAACCTGGTGCGCGCGGGCATGCGCGTGGTCCAGCTGATCGACGTGCCGCCGCCCGGCGCCGTCCCGGCCGTGGACGCGGACGCCGTGGTCGTGGCCCTCAAGTCGCGGACGGTCCCGGCGGGCGAGGCCGTCGAGGCATCGCTGCTGGCCCTCGCCTGGCTGCGGTCCGCGGGCGCCGAGCAGATCTACTTCAAGTACTGCTCCACCTTCGACTCGACGCCCGCCGGAAACATCGGACCGGTCACCGAGGCGCTGATGGACGCGCTGGGCACCGACTTCTCGATCGCGACGCCGGCGTTCCCCGACAACGGCCGCACCGTCTTCAAGGGGCATCTCTTCGTCGGCGACGTCCTGCTGAGCGAGAGCGGCATGCGCCACCACCCGCTCACACCGATGACCGACTCCAACCTGGTCTCCGTCCTCGGCGCGCAGACCACGCGCAGGGTCGGTCTCATCGACCACACGGTCGTCGCCCGGGGCACCGAGGCGATCCGGGACCGCGTCGAGGAACTGCGCAAGGAGGGCTTCGGCATCGCCGTCGCCGACGCCGTCTCCAACGACGACCTCCTGCGCCTGGGCGCGGCGGCCTCCGGGCTGCCCCTGGTGACCGCCGGTTCGGGCCTGGCGATCGGCCTGCCCGCGAACTGGGGCTTCGAGCCGTCAGCCGCCGCCGCTCAGCTGCCGCCGGCCGGCGGGCACGCGGCCGTCGTCTCCGGTTCGGTCTCGGTCGCCACGAACGGCCAGGTCCTGGAGTTCCTGCGCTCCGGCCGGCCGGCGTTCAGCGTGGACCCGCTGCGCATCGCGGCCGGCGAGGACGTGGTCGGCCAGGCCCTCGCCTTCGCCGACGCGCACCTGGCCGACGGGCCGGTGCTGGTGTACTCCACCGAGACACCGGACGCGGTCCGCAGCGTGCAGGGCCGCCTGGGCACCGCCGAGGCCGGTGAGCTCGTCGAGCGCACCCTGGCCGGCGTCGCGCAGGGGCTCGTGGAGCGCGGGGTCCGCCGGCTCGTCGTCGCGGGCGGCGAGACCTCGGGAGCCGTCGTCCAGGCGCTCGGCCTCACCGGGCTGAGGATCGGACCGCAGATCGACCCCGGTGTGCCGTGGTGCGCGGCCGAGCTTCCCGGCGGCGACACGCTTCACCTCACGCTCAAGTCCGGAAACTTCGGCGGTCCCGGCTTCTTCACCGACGCCTTCGACCTGCTGGACCGGGAGGCGTCGTGACCGAGCCCGTGAACGCCGCCGTCGAGGAGGCGCGCGCCGAGATCGTACGGATCGGAACGAGCCTGTTCGCCAGGGGCTACGTCCACGCCAGCGCCGGCAACATCAGCGCCAGGGCCGGTGACGGTCATCTGATCACGCCCACCGACGCCGCCCTCGGCTTCCTCGAACCGCAGCGCCTCGCGCTGGTCGACGCCCGGGGCGAACAGATCGCGGGCGACCGCGCCAGCAAGACCCTGGCGCTCCACCGGCGCATCTACGAGGCCGACCCCACGGCCCGGTTCGTCGTCCACACCCACTCCACGCACCTGGTCGCGCTCACCCTGGCCGGCGTGTGGAACCGGGACGACGTGCTGCCGCCCATCACCCCGTACTACGTGATGAAGGTCGGCCACGTCCCGCTCATCCCGTACCACCGGCCCGGCGACCCGCGCGTGGCCGACCTGGTGACCGCCCGCATCGCCGACCGCGCTGCGAGCGGCACACCGATCAGGGCCGTCCTGCTCGACCGGCTGGGCCCCGTGGTCTGGGGCCCCGACGCGGCCACCGCTCTCGCCGTCCTCGAAGAACTCGAGGAGACGGCACGTCTCTGGCTCATGACCGACCCCCGTCCCGAGCCGCTCCCCGCCCACGCACTCGACGAGCTGAGGACTGTGTTCGACGCCGCGTGGTGATCAAACCCTCCCTTGTCAGAGAATCCCCTGAGCCGCAAGAAGGATTCGCCATGTCCCTCCCCATGACGGCGGCCGAGGCCCCCGACCTCGCCCGTGAGAACGCCGTCTTCCGCAAGGTCGTACTGCGCATCGTCCCCTTCCTCGTCCTCTGCTACGTCTTCTCCTACCTGGACCGGGTCAACGTCGGCTTCGCGAAGCTGCAGATGTCCGCCGACCTCGGATTCAGCGAGGCGGCATACGGCCTCGGCGCCGGCCTGTTCTTCATCGGCTACTTCCTCTTCGAGGTCCCCTCGAACCTGGTGCTGCAGCGCGTCGGTGCCCGCACCTGGATCGCCCGCATCATGATCACCTGGGGCCTGGTCTCGGCGTCGTTCATGTTCGTCACCGATGAGGCGATGTTCTACGTGCTGAGGTTCCTCCTCGGCGCCGCGGAGGCGGGGTTCTACCCCGGCGTGATCCTCTACTGCACCTACTGGTTCCCCTCCCACCGCCGTGCCCGGGTGATCGCGATGTTCATGTCGGCCATCCCCGTGGCCGGTATCTTCGGCAACCCGCTCTCCGGCTGGATCATGGACCGGTTCGACGGCGCGAACGGCTGGAACGGCTGGCAGTGGATGTTCCTGCTCGAGGCGATCCCCGCGGTCGTCATCGGTGTGGTCACGCTGTTCTACCTCGACAACGGCGTGCGCAGCGCGAAGTGGCTCACCGATGAGGAGAAGGACATCGTCGAGCGGGCGATCGCCGAGGACACCGCGCACCAGACCGTGCACGGCCGGGTCCTGGACGCCTTCCGCGAGCCCAAGGTGTGGCTGATGTGCCTCATCTACTTCTGCTTCGTGATGGGCCAGTACGCGCTGACGTTCTGGATGCCCACGTTCGTCCAGTCCACCGGCATCAAGAGCAACCTGACGATCGGGGTGCTCAGCGCCGTGCCGTTCCTGGCCGCACTCGTCGCGATGAACCTCGTCGGCCGCTCGGCGGACAAGCGCCGCGAGCGCCGCTGGCACCTGGTCGTCCCGTCCCTCATGGGCGCCGTCGGCTTCTCGCTGGCCGCTTCCTGGTCCGGATCGACCGTGCTGTCCCTGATCGCCCTGTCCTTCGCCGCGGCCGGCGTGCTGACCTGCGCGCCCCTGTTCTGGTCGCTCCCCACCGCGTTCCTCGGCGGCACCGCCGCCGCGGCCGGCCTCGCCGCGATCAACTCGGTGGGCAACCTCGCCGGCTTCGTCAGCCCTTACATGATCGGCGCCGTCAAGGACGCCACCGGCTCGACGTCGCTCCCGATGTACATCCTGGCGCTCAGCCTCGTGATCGGCGCCGGCGCGGTGCTCACCACCAAGAAGCAGGTCGTCAACCGCTGACCCCGGTCCCGGTGCCGGGCCCGTCGACCGGGCCCGGCACCGGTTCGAACACAGGAGCAAGCATGCCGAGGTTCGCCGCGAACCTGTCCATGATGTACACCGAACACGACTTCCTCGACCGCTTCGCCGCCGCGGCCGAGGACGGCTTTCAGGCCGTCGAGTACCTCTTCCCCTACGAGCACGACGCCGAAGAACTGCGCCGCAGGCTCGACGACCACGGCCTGCAGCAGGTGCTCTTCAACGCGCCTCCCGGCGCGTGGCAGTCCGGAGAGCGCGGCATCGCGGCGCTGCCCGGCCGCGAGGCGGAGGTCCTCTCCGGCATCGGCCGCGCCCTGGAGTACGCCGCCGCGCTGGACTGCCCCCGCGTGCACGTCATGGCCGGGCTGGTACCGCCCGGCGCGACGCCGGAGCAGCAGGTCGAGTGCCGCGCCACCTACACGGCCAACCTCGCCCGGGCCGCCGAGCAGGCCGCCGCGGCGGGCGTCGACATCCTGGTCGAGCCGATCAACCGCCGCGACATGCCGGGCTACTTCCTGACCACCCAGGCCGAGGCCCACGCCGTGGTGCGGGAGGTGGGCGCGCCGAATCTGAAGGTGCAGCTCGACCTCTACCACTGCCAGATCGTCGAGGGCGACCTCACCACCACCCTGCGCCGCGACCTGCCGACCGGCCGGGTCGGCCATCTGCAGATCGCCGGCGTCCCCGACCGTCACGAGCCCGACCGGGGCGAGGTCGACCACGGCCACCTGTTCGATGTCGTCGACGACCTGGGCTTCGACGGATGGATCGGCTGCGAGTACCGCCCCCGCGCCGGCACGAGCGAAGGTCTCGGCTGGCTGAAGAACTACCGAGGAGACAGCGCATGAGGATCGTCATCACGGGTGGCTTCGGCTTCCTCGGACGGCAGGTCACCGGCGCCCTGCTCAGGACGCGCACGTTCCGCGGCGCGCCGATCGGCCGGCTGGTGCTCGCCGACCGGTTCGTCCTGCCCGAGTCGCCGGAGGCGGCCGACCCGCTGGTGGACGTCGTGGAGGGCGACCTCGCCGACCGGCTCGACGCGGTGTTCGCGGAGCCCGTGGACGTGCTGATCCACCTCGCCTCCGCGGTCTCGGCCGAGTGCGAGGCCGACTTCGACCTCGGCATGAGCGCCAACGTGGACACGACCCGGGCGCTGCTCGAAGCCGCCCGGGCCCAGTCGGCCGCCGGCGGGCCGACGCCGCTGGTGGTGTTCTCCAGCAGTGTCGCGGTCTACGGCTCCGACCCGGCGCTGCCCCTGCCGCCGGTGGTCAGCGAGTCGACCCTGCCCACGCCGCGGTCGAGCTACGGCACCCAGAAGCTCGTCTGCGAGCAACTGGTCGCGGAGTACACCCGCCGCGGCTTCGTCGACGGACGCGTCGCCCGCCTGATGACCGTGTCGGTGCGGCCGGGCAAGCCGAACGCGGCCGCCTCGGGCTTCCTGTCCGGCATCATCCGCGAACCCCTCGCGGGCCTCCCCGCGACCTGCCCGGTGCGTCCCGACCTGCGGGTCGCCCTGGCCTCCCCGCGCCGTACGGTCGAGGGCATCCTCCGAGTCGCCGAGGCCGAGCGCGCGAGCGAAGCGAGAGGGGGGTACCCCCTGGCCGAAGGCTCAGGGGGAGGGCCGGGCCGGCTCGCCGGCGGGGTGCCGGTCAACCTCCCGGCACTGACCGTCACGGTCGCCGAGATGCTGACCACGCTGCGGGAGGTGGCCGGCGACGCCGTCGCGGACCTGGTGACGATCGCACCCGATCCCCGGGTCGAGGCGATCGTCGGCTCGTGGCCCGCCGTCTTCGACAACGCGCGCGCGGCCTCCCTCGGGCTGGAGCCCGACCCGAGCTTCTCGTCGGTCGTGCGGGACTACATCGACGACCACGCGGACGCGGTGGCCGGCGGACTCCTCCAAGCCCGGGCGATCGGGACCCGCCGATAGACTGACGTCCATGTTTCCGAAGGTGAGCGGTCCTGTCCGGCTCGCGGATCAGGTCGCCGCGATGCTCTCGGAGGAGATCGAGTCCGGGCGACTGGCGGAAGGCGACAAACTGCCGACCGAGGTCGAGCTGGTCAAGCAACTGGGTGTCAGCCGCACGGTGGTGCGCGAGGCCGTGTCGAGGCTCCGCAACGCGGGGCTGGTCGAACCGCGGCAGGGGCTCGGCGTCTTCGTCATGCCCCGCCGCACCCGGCCGCTCGACCTGGAGGCCGAGTCCGCCGACACCAAGTCCAAGGTGCTGCAGATCGTGGAGGTACGCCGCGCCATGGAGGGCGAGGCCGCCCACCTCGCGGCCGCCCGGGCCACGCCGGGCGACCTGGCCCGGATGCGTCAGGCCCTGGACGCGATCGACGCCGCGGTCGCGTCCGGGGGCGACGGCGTGGACGAGGACCTCGCCTTCCACCGGTCGATCGCGGAGTCGACCGGCAACGCGGTGATGGTCTCGACCGTGCGGTACCTCGGCGAGGTGCTGCGCAGCGGTATCCGCGTCACGCGCGCGAACGAGGCGCGGCACCGCGATTTCATCGAAGCGGTCCGGCAGGAGCACCACGCCATCCTGGCCGCCATCGAGGCCGGCGACGGCGCGGCGGCGCGCGCCGCCGCGCGGCGCCACATGAAGCACGCCGCCTCCCGGCTCCAGGAAGCGGACGACGGCTTCTGGACGGAGACCGAGGACCTCGACGTGGACCTCGACACCGCGCCCTGACCCCGCGGTGCCGGCCGGCCGTCTCCCGACGCCGGTGGGGCCGGTGGGCATGTTTCGCCCGCGGCCCCACCCCCGGCCCCTGCCGTACGCGGCCCTCGCCGGGACGCCGGCCTCAGGGCGCCCTGCGGGCCTGCGCCTTCCGGTTGCGCCGGATCCGGCGCAGACCGAGGAGAACGAGCAGGACGTACGTGGTCAGCACCAGCCCGCCCACGCCCGCGAGCAGCCGCTGCCACCACGTCCAGTCCATGCCTCCCAGCGTTCCCGCGAGCAGGAGCGCCGGTGCCAACAGCACGAACAGGAGCGTCTTGACGGGATCGGGGCCCCAGGACCACGCAGCTGCCAGACGCTCCGCAAACCGCTGCTCCGCGTCACGGCCGGCGGCCCCTGACCGCCGATTCCCCCTCCGCTTCATGTGCCGGAGCCTACGGGCCTGTTGACGCCTGTGCGCCCCCCCGGCTCGGACCGTCAGACCTGGGTCGGAGACGATGGTCGTGCTCATGGCCGACGCTGCGGCCGTCGACCACCGGAATGCTGATGCCCATGACGACCGACAGGACGACGTACGTCGTCGGCCCGCCGCCCCCCGGCCACCCGCCCGCCGTGCCGCTGCCGTACCACCGGCTCGCCCGGGTGACCCATCGGCACCGCTGGTGGCGGCCGTTGCTCGGGACGCTCGTGGTGGTCGGCGGCACCATGCTCTCGATGCTGGTGCTGCTTGTCCTCGTCGAGCTCGCGGGGATGGCGACGGACCGCCCCGCCGACGCGGAGGGCTGGCGTTCCTGGGGTGACATCGGCGACGCGGCGATTCTCCTGCTGAGCATCGCCGTCGCGATTCCTCCCGTGCTGCTGGCCGCGCGCTGGACACAGCGAAGGCCGGCCGGGACCGTGTCGTCCGTCGCCGGTCATCTGCGGTGGCGCTGGCTGGGGACGTGCCTCGTGGCCGGACTTCCGCTGGTCGCCGCGGCGTTGGGGATCTCCGTGCTGCTGCCCGGTCCCACAGGCGACAGTGAGGACGTGGTGTGGGCGGGGCTGTCGTCCTTCCTCCTCGGCCTCGCGATGGTGTGCGCGCTGGTGCCGTTCCAGGCCGCGGCCGAGGAGTACGTGTGCCGGGGCTGGCTGGTGCAGGCGGTCGGCGCCTGGTGCCGCTCACCCTGGATCGCGGTCGTGCCGCAGTCGGTGCTCTTCGCCGCGGCCCATGGCTGGGGGACTCCCTGGGGCTTCGCCGACCTGGTCGTCTTCGGGCTGGTCACGGGAGTGCTGACCGTACGTACGGGGGGACTCGAGGCCGCGATCGCGCTGCACGTTCTCAACAACCTGCTCGCCATGGGCATCGCGGCGGCGATCGCCGGGGCGCTCGCGTCCGACGAGACGGCCGCCGACATGGAGCCGTTGGGTTTCGCCGTGGACGTGGTGATGCTCGTCCTCTACGCGGCGGTCGTGCTGTGGCTGGCCCGCCGTCGCCGGCTCGACGCGCTCAGCGCACCGGGCACCGGACCCGAGCCCGACCCCACGGCCGTCCCGTGAGGCGACGCGCCAGGACGCCATGACGGGGGCGGCCGTCGTGAGAGGCGCCGCCCGGCCGGCGAGCACGCGCTCGCCGGCCGGGCGGATCAGAGCGGATCCGGGACTGCCTCACGTGCCGGACACGGCCGCCGGTGCGGGCGCCGGGGCCGCCGGGGGAGCCGGGAGCGACGGCTTCCGGGACTGGAAGCGGCTCACGGCCGGTGACGTGACCGCCGTGGTGATCAGCGCCATCAGGACGAGCATCGTGAACAGTTCCGGGCCGATGACCCCGAGTTCCAGGCCGATGTTCAGCACCACCAGCTCCGTCAGGCCCCGGCAGTTCATCAGGGCGCCGACCGACAGGGCCTCACGCCAGGAGCGGCCGCAGGCGCGGGCGGCCCCCGCCGCACCGCCCCACTTGCCGAGCACCGCGACCGCGAGCACCGCACCCGCCCACAGCCACTGCACCGGGTCGGCGGCCAGGGCCCCGATCTCCGTACGCAGCCCGGTGTGGACGAAGAACAGCGGCAGCAGCACGGGCACCGCCACGGCGCGCAGCCGGGCGGCCGACGCCTCGATGCGGCGATGCCCGCGCGGAGTGACCACGCCGAACAGGAAGGCCCCGAACAGCGTGTGCACCCCGACCAGGTCCGTCACGAGCGCGGACAGGCACAGCCCGCTGAACAACAGGACCAGGAGCACCCCGTCGTTCGTCCGGTCCGCCCGTGCCGCCGCCCACCGCGCGAGCAGCGGGCGGACCACCAGCACCATGGCGGCGGCGAAGGCCACCGCGAGGCCGGCCGTCGTCACCGCGTCCAGCGGGGAGCCGGCCGAGGCCAGGGCCACCACCAGAGCCAGCAGGGACCAGGCGGCCACGTCGTCGGCCGCCGCACAGGCCATCGCGAGCGCACCCAGGGGCGTCCCGTACAGGCCGCGGTCCACCAGGATCCGGGCCAGCACCGGGAAGGCCGTGACACTCATGGCGACCGCCACGAACAGCGTGAAGGGCGTCAAACCGACCCCTTCGGGGGCGAGTTGACCGTACATGCCGACGGCAAGCAGCGCGCCGAGCCCCAGCGGCAGCAGCATGCCCGCGCTGCTGACGGCCACCGCGATCCGGGAGTGGCCGCGCAGCGCGCCGAGGTCCAGTTCGAGGCCGACGAGGAACATGAAGGCCAGCAGGCCGAGCTGTCCCAGGACCGAGGTGTACGGCAGCACCGACTCCGGGAACAGCCAGTGATGCGCCTCGGGCCAAAGCCAGCCGACCAGCGACGGGCCGAGGAGGATGCCCATCGCGATCTCGCCTATCACGGGTGGCTGGCCGAGGCGTCTGAGGAGGACCGCGCCCGTCTGGCAGGCGAGTATCACCACCGGCACGGCGACCAGCAGTGCGGGAAGCGGGTCAGCGGCGGACACCGGCGGCTCCTTCGGGCGGCAGCACGGGAGGTGCGGGCGGAGCGGGCGTGATCGCCGCCGGCTGCGGCACCGAGACGGCGTCGGACCATCCCGCGTAGCGGCGCAGGCCGTACAGCAGCGGCTGCGCGGCGGGGCGGACCGTCACCCGGCTCGCCTCCGCGAAGACGGCCGTGTGGTCGCCGAACGCGACCGTCTTCACGACCGTGCAGTCGGCGATGGCGTGGGCGGCCGCGATCAGGTGCGGACCGCTCGCGCCCAGCGGCAGCCGCCACTCCGTGCGCTCGAAGCGGTCGGGCGCCCCGGAGGCGAACAGGTCCGAGGTCACGCGGGCCCGTTCGTGCAGCAGGTTGAGCGCGAACTGGCCCTGCTCGACGAGTGCTTGGAGCGTGGGGCTCGCGGTCCGGATGCAGACCACCAGGGTGGGCGGGGCGAGCGCGACGCTCGCCAGCGAACTGCATGTCAGGCCGCGGGGCCGGTCGTCGGCGTCGAGGGTGGTGACCACCGAGACCCCGGAGGGGAAAGCGGCCATGAAGGGGCGGAGGTCGGTCTGCCGGAGGACGCCGGAGTCCTCGGCCCCGGGCGTCCCTTCGTTGTCGTCGCCTGCGGGTATGTCCCGGTGCGGCGCGGAGTTGGGCATGTCTGACTCCCTGTGGGTGACGAGCGTGCGGCCCGGCACCCGGCGGGTCGCGCCGGGTACCGGGCCGTGGGTGCGGCGGCGGATCCGGGGCCTGCAGCGGATGGTCGACGAGGACGTCTACTGCATCGACATACTCACCCAGGTCTCGGCC
>NZ_JBFAOY010000035.1:0-58911 GCF_040675505.1 Streptomyces sp. NPDC049597 | reverse complement strand
GCGGGGGGGGGCGGGGGCCGTGCGGGGGTCTGGGCGGGGGCGCCCCAATTGCTATGGGGGCGCCCCCCGGCCGCCCCGGCCGGGGGCCCCGCCCCCCTGTCGCATACGGGCCTACAGGCCCTGCCACTTCGGCTTCGCCGCGTAGGTGGCCCGGAAGTAGTCGGCGAGCTTCAGGCTGGAGGCGGCCGCCTCGTCGACCACGACCGTCGCGTGCGGGTGGAGCTGCAGGGCGGATGCGGGGACCATCGCGGACAGCGGGCCCTCGACCGCGAGCGCCACGGCGTCCGCCTTGGCCTTCCCGGTCGCCAGCAGTACCAGGTGGCGGGCCTCCAGGATGGTGCCGATGCCCTGGGTGATGACGTGGTGGGGGACCTGCTCGATGTCGCCGTCGAAGAAGCGGGCGTTGTCCACGCGCGTCTGCTCGGTCAGTGTCTTGATCCGGGTGCGAGAGGCGAGTGAGGAGCAGGGCTCGTTGAACCCGATGTGCCCGTCGGTGCCGATGCCCAGCAGCTGGAGGTCGACCCCGCCCGCCTCGGCCAGCGCCCGGTCGTACGCCAGGCATGCCGCCGCCACGTCGTCGGCGGCTCCGTCGGGGCCCATGAAGGCCGCCTCGCTCAGGCCGAGCGGTTCGACGACCTCGCGCAGGACGACGGACCGGTAGGACTCGGGGTGCCCGGCGGGAAGGCCCACGTACTCGTCGAGCTGGCAGATCCGGGCACGCGAGGCGTCGACCTCCTTCGCCGCCACCTTGGCCCCGAGGGCTTCGTACACCGGCAGCGGGGTCGACCCCGTGGCCACGCCGATGAGGGCGTCGGGCTTGCGTCGCAGCAGGTCGGCCATGGCTTCGGCGATGAGCTCGCCGCCCGCGGCGGAATCCGGAACGATGACAACTTCCACGAAGATCCCTGTCTCTGAAGCGCCCAGTGGTGTAGACCAATCTACTCACCGAAGGGGATTCTGTCTTCCGGCGACAGCGGCTACGCGCCGGTAATCAGGCGGACGGCGCTGATGTATCCCGGGGGAAACCCGGCGGAAACGCCCCGTGCGACGGCGGTTCTACGCTCGGACGAGATCTCGTCAGCAGGAGGCCGTCGATGCTCCCGCCCCAGACGTCCCCGTCCCCGCCCCAGGGCCGGCTGCGCCCCGTGTCGGCGGCGGACGTGCGACTGCGCCACCTGACGGTGCACGGGTACCGCCGTGCCTACCGCATCGCCGGTCGGGGTCCGGCGCTCCTGCTCGTGCACGGCATAGGGGACTCCTCTGCCACCTGGGCCGACCTCATCCCCGCCCTGGCCCGCCGCCACACCGTCATCGCTCCCGACCTCCTCGGTCACGGCGAGTCCGGCAAGCCCCGTGCCGACTACTCGGTCGCCGCCTACGCCAACGGCATGCGCGACCTGCTCGGGGTCCTCGGGATCGACCGGGCGACCCTCGTGGGCCACTCGCTGGGCGGCGGGGTCGCCATGCAGTTCGCCTACCAGTTCCCCGAGCGCACCGAGCGCCTGGTGCTGGTGAGCGCCGGGGGAGTGGGCCGCGCGGTCAACCCCGTGCTGCGGGCCGCGTCCCTGCCCGGCGCCGACGTGCTGCTGTCCGGCCTGCGCCTTTGGGGCATGCGCCACGCGATGCGGCTGTTCGGCGACCTGATGCGCAGACTCGACACCGGCCTGGGGCAGGACGCCCCGGAGCTGCTCGGCCTCGTGGACGCGCTTCCCGACGCCCGCGCACGGAGCGCGTTCATCCGGACGTTGCGGGCTGTCGTCGACTGGCGGGGGCAGGTGGTCACCATGCTCGACCGCTGCTATCTGACCGAGGGGATGCCGGTGATGCTGCTGTGGGGATCACGCGACAGCGTGGTGCCCGTGGACCAGGCCCACACGGCGCATGTCGCGATGCCCGGCAGCCGGCTCGAGATATTCGAGGGCGCGGGGCACTTCCCGTTCCACACCGACCCCATGCGCTTCCTGACCCTCGTCGAGGACTTCGTCGCCACCACCGAGCCCGCCGACTGGGACACCGAACGCTGGCGCGAGCTGCTGCGGGCCGCGGGAGCCGGCGGTGGCGCCGGGAACGCGCCCGATCCGGCGAACGAGCGCAGCGCGACCTGAACGCGCGTCAGAACAGTGGCAGCTGCCCGGGGAAGTCCGGCACGCGACTGCCGTCCAGCGACGGCTGGAGCGCCGGAGCGACCGGCGCCTGACGCCGCGAACCCGGGCAGGAGACCAACTCCGCGCCCGAGCGGGCACCGGCGGGATCGTGGCGGGCGAACCGCCCCGCCACGACGGCGATCTCACGGCGGCACTCGGGACACAACCGGCGGGGAGCTGACATGCGCCCCAGTCTGCCAGTCCCCCCTGACACGCCCCGCCCCTCGCCGCGAGGGTCGGCCGCGAACCGCCGGGCCCGCACCCGGCGGCCGCCGCTCCAGTCCGCCGCGAGCCGCACAACGCGCCGTTCCGGGCCGCGCCCCGCGGCGACGGGGACACCGGTGACCCACCGCGACGGCGGCCCGTGAGCGCGGGGATGAGTAGCCGTACTCATGCCCCGCCGCCGCCCGAGCCGGACGATGTCGGAGCGGGAGACCGGAGCGCGGCGACGCAAGGGGGACGGGATGGGCAAGCTGTGGGGAGCGGCACTGGCGGCGGCCGCGCTCGCGGGCGCGCTGGCACTGGCTTACGCGGTGGGGGCGCCGCCCGCCGTCGTCCTCGGCACCGCGGCGGGCGTGGTCGGCCTGCTCTGGCTCCTGGTCCTGCTGACCCTGCCCTGGAACCTCTACTTCCGCGCCCATTCCGTGCTGGCCGAGATCGCGATCAGCCGCGGCAAGGGGCTCGAGGTGTCCCAGGCGCGGGACGCCGAGGCGGCACGGATCGCGCGGACGGCCCTGCGGGCGGCCGTCGCTGGGCACGTGGTGACCGCGGGCCTGCTGGTGGCGCTGACGGCGGCCACCGGCAACGCTGCCGGCTACTGGTTCGCGGGCTTCTTCCTGGTGAGCACGTTCTTCCGGCCCGCGGGCGCGTACTTCACCCAGCTCCGCCGCCGCCTCGGTGTGCTGCTGAAGGACGTGACGCACCCCCGCGACGACGTCGTGGAGCTGCGCCGGCAGGTCGACCACCTCCATGCCGGTTCGAGGGTGCTGGAGGAGAAGGCCGAGGAGCAGTACCGGGCCGTCGCCGAACTGCGGCGCGCGGTCGACGCGTTGGGCGTGTCGGTGTTCGCGCGGGTCGACGAGGCCGACCGGAGGATCGCCGCGATGGGGCGCGAGTTCGAGTCCGCCGTCAACCGCCTGACCGACAACGAGGAGATCATCACCGGGTTGAAGGCGTTCCTCCGGATGCTCCGAACGCCCGACGTGACGGGGACCTGACCGCTCGGCGTCTGTGAGGCCAGCCGGCGAAGTCGGCCGGGTCCCCGGGTGGGGCGGCGATCCGAGCGGTCGGCGTGGATCCCGACCGGGACCAGCGGCGTTGATGCCCGGCGAAGGGCACGGACAAGCGGTGCGGGAGCGGGTGGCAGCAGGCGGTCGCCTCATGAGGCGGCGGCGCGGGAGCGGGCCCGGGCTGCGGCGGACCGCCGGGCGTGCTCCCCGGCGCCGCCCCCGACGAGGCGGCGGTGCCGCGCCGAGGGCCTGGCAGGGCGTCAGGCGTGGTCGGCGGTGTCCGCGGGAGCCTCCCGCTCCGGCAGGTCGCGGGCGCCCAGGCGCAGATGCTCGATGTGGTAGACCGCCTCGTCCAGGAGCTGGGCGACATGCGTGTCGTAGAGGCTGTACTCGATCCGGCGGCCGTGGCGGGTCCCCGTCACGAGACCCAGAGCGCGCAGCAGGCGCAACTGGTGGGAGACCGCCGACTGTTCCATGTCGACCGCGTCCGCGAGCTCCGTGACGCCGCAGGGTCCCTGGCGCAGGCGCGTGAGGATCATCAGCCGGGAGGGGGTGGCCAGAGCCTGGAGAGTGGCGGCGATGGTCGCCGCGGAGTCCGCGTCCAGGTGGGCGGCCGGTGTGATGCCGCTGCTGACTCCGTGTCCCATGCGCACATCGTAGCCGTGCGGGCAATCGCATGAATGAAGACCTCTTCATGTGTTCCGCTATGGTGAGGGTGTCAGCCGAGACGGCTCCGCCGTTCCCGGAGCCCGGAGAAGAGGTGTCCCGATGGTTCCCCCGACCCCGCCGACCACCGCGCCCGTGCTCACGGCGCGACCGGCCGCGCCGCCCGCCGCACCGCCGGGCCGGCCGCGCACCCGGCTGTTCGCCCTGGCCGAGGTCCGCTGGGCCGCGCTGTCCGCCGTCGCGTTCCTGTGCGCCCTGCCGCTCGACCTCGCCGGCGCGCCCGCCTGGGCCTGGGGACCGCTCTACGCCCTGTGTTACGCGGCCGGCGGCTGGCAGCCCGGTCTCGCGGGCCTTCAGGCCCTGCGCGCACGGACGCTCGACGTCGACCTGCTGATGGTGGTCGCGGCGATCGGCGCGGCGGCCATCGGGCAGTACCTCGACGGCGGCCTCCTCATCGTCATCTTCGCCACCTCCGGCGCGCTGGAGGCCCTCGCGACCCGGCGCACCGCCGACTCCGTCCGCGGTCTGCTCGACCTCGCCCCGGCCCGTGCCGCACGCCTCGCCGGCGACGACCGGTCCGAGGCGTGGGAGACGGTCGACGTCGCCGACCTGCGGGTGGGGGACACCGTCCTCGTACGGCCGGGAGAGCGGCTGCCCGCCGACGGCACGGTCCTCGACGGCGCGAGCGAGGTCGACCAGGCCACGATCACCGGCGAACCCCTGCCCGTGGACCGCCGCGCCGGTGACACCGTCTACGCGGGCACCCTGAACGGCACCGGCTCCCTGCGCGTCCGCGTCGACAAGGACGCCGCCCGGTCGGTCATCGCCCGCATCGTCGCCATGGTCGAGGAGGCGAGCGCCACCAAGGCGCCCACACAGCTCTTCATCGAGAAGGTCGAACAGCGCTACTCGACCGGTGTCGTGGTCGCCACGCTCGCCCTGCTCACCGTGCCGCTCGCCTTCGGCGCCGACTTCACGAGCACCCTGCTGCGCGCCATGACCTTCATGATCGTCGCCTCGCCGTGCGCCGTCGTGCTCGCCACCATGCCGCCACTGCTTTCCGCCATCGCCAACGCCGGACGTCACGGGGTGCTCGTCAAGTCCGCCGTGGCGATGGAGCGTCTGGGGGAGATCGACCGCGCCGCGCTCGACAAGACCGGCACGCTGACGGAGGGTTCGCCGCGCGTCGCCGAGGTGCGGGTGCTGCCGGACGCGGGTCTGACGCAGGACCGTGCGCTGGCCCTCGCCGCGGCCGCCGAGGTCCACAGCGAGCACCCGCTCGGCCGCGCGATCGTCGCGGCCGCGCGGGAACGCGGACTGCGGCTGCCGGGGGCGAGGGAGTTCGCGTCGACGCCCGGACGCGGCGTCTCGGCGAGCGTCGACGGCAGCACGGTGCGCGTGGGAAGCCCCGCCGCCCTGCTCGCCGAGGAGTGCGCGGCGGCCGTCCAGGTGGAGGCCGAGGGCCGTACGGCCGTCCTCGTCGAGGCCGACGGGGTGCCGGTGGCCGTGCTCGCCGTCGACGACCGGCTCCGGTCCGGGGCGCCGCAGGCCGTCGCCGCGCTCGCCCGCCTCACGGGCCGTACGCCGACGCTGCTGACCGGTGACAACGCCCGCGCGGCCGGCCGGGTGGCCGGCGAGGCCGGCATCGAGGACGTACGGGCCGGGCTGCTGCCCGAGGAGAAGGTCGCCGCGGTGCGCGCGTGGCAGGACGCGGGGGACAAGGTGCTGATCGTCGGCGACGGCGTGAACGACGCGCCCGCGCTCGCCGCCGCCCACACCGGCGTCGCCATGGGCCGCGCGGGCTCCGACCTGGCCCTGGAGAGCGCGGACGCGGTGGTCGTACGGGACGAACTGGCCGCGGTCCCGGCCGTGGTGGCCCTCTCGCGCCGGGCCCGCAGGCTGGTGGCGCAGAACCTCGTGATCGCGTCGGTGTGCATCGGCGTGCTGGTGGTGTGGGACCTGGCCGGTCACCTCCCGCTGCCCCTGGGCGTGGCGGGGCACGAGGGCTCGACGGTCCTGGTCGCCCTCAACGGCCTGCGTCTGCTGCGGGAATCGTCCTGGCGCGAGGCGGGGGCGTGACACACGTGCGCGCGGCGCGGCGGGACTCCGGCATGGGGGCTCGCCGTGCGACGGCCCCCACGCCGGCCGGGACGGGCCCAGGACCTCCGGCCCGCCACGCGGCTCCGCGGGCCCGCCCCGAAGGCCCGCCCGGTAGCCCGGGCCTCTGTCCGTGTCCGGGGCCCGCGCCGTCCGGCTCGGCGGTCCTGGGGCCCCTGAGGCCCCCGCGCTCACCGGTTCTGCGTGCTCCACGCCCCGAAGGCCCGCCCGGTTGCCCGGGCCTCTGTCCGTGCCCGTGGCCCGCGCCGTCCGGCTCGGCGGGCCTGGGGCCCCTGAGGGCCCCCGCGCTCACCGGTTCTGCGTGCTCCACGCCCCGAAGGTGCCCGCCCATTGCCCGAGCCTCTGTCCGTGCCCGTGGCCCGCGCCGCCCTCGCTGCCCGCCCGCCCGCGTCGCCGGGCTCGCGGGCCTCAGGCCCGTGCCCGGCCCGCCGCCCAGTGGGACAGCTCCTCCGGCGTCCTCGGCCCCGCCTCGTCGTGGCCCAGCAGGCCGTGCGACCTCAGCAGTTCTGCCACCGCCGTTCCCCACGGCCTCCGCAGGCGCGCCGCGTCCAGCAGGGCCTGGTCCGCGAGCAGCTCCGCGACCAGGCCCGTGCGCAGACCCGTCGGCGCGAGGACGGCCGCGTCGTCCGCCCAGCGCAGGGCCAGGTCCACGTCGTGGGTCGCCATGACCACCGTCGTACCGGACGCACCCAGCGTGCCCAGCACCTCCAGCAGCCGCTCCTGGCCGTGCGGATCGAGCCCCGCCGTCGGCTCGTCGAGAATGAGCACGCGCGGCCGCATCGCCACCGCGCCCGCGATCGCCGCCCGCTTGCGCTGTCCGTACGAGAGAAGATGCGTCGGCCGGTCCCGCAGCGCCATGATGTCCATCGCCGCCAGCGCCTCGTCCACCCGGGCGCGTACCTGCTCCTCCGGCAGTCCGAGGTTCATCGGGCCGAACGACACGTCCTGTTCGACCGACGCCGCGAACAGCTGGTCGTCGGGGTCCTGCACCACCAGCTGCACGCTCGTCCGCAGGCGGGTCAGTCCGGCACGGTCGTACGTCACGGGCTCGCCGTCCAGCCGGAGGTGGCCCGTCGCCGGGCGCAGTCCGCCGCTCAACAGCCGCAGCAGGGTGGTCTTTCCGCTGCCGTTGCGCCCCAGCAGAGCCGTGGAGCGGCCCTCCTGCAGCGCGAGGCCGACGCCGCTCAGCACGGCCGGCCCGTCCTCGTACGCGAAACCGGCGTCGACGAGCTCAACGATCACAGGACGAACCTTTCCAGCAGATGGGTGAGCAGCACGATGCCCGCCAGCAGCGCGGCCACGGCGGCGAGGAAGCGGCGCGACACGGACGCGCGCGGCACGAGGACCCGCAACGCGCCGTCGTAACCGCGCCCGGCGAGCCCGGCCTGCAGCCGGCCGGCCCGGTCGAAGGCGCGGACGAACGCGGTCGCCCCCAGCCCCGCCAGCGAACGCCACGCCGCCGCCCGGCTCGTGTGGCCGAGACGGGCGGCCTGGGCCTGGCGGACCCGGCTCATCGCGTCCATCAGAAGGAAACTGATCCGGTACATCACCAGCGCCACGTCCACCACAGCCGGCGGCACGCCCGCCCGCACCAGCCGGGGCAGGACGTCCGAGACCGGCGTGGTGAACGCGAACAGCAGCACCCCGAGCGACGCCGCCGAGGTCCGCAGCAGCAACGCGGCAGCGTGCTCGGGACCGTCGGGCGCCAGCGCCACCGGCCCCGCGGCGCCACCCACGGCGAACAACAGCGGCAGCGCCCCGGTGACACAGAACCCGAGGGGGATGCGGAAGGCCCGCCACAGCTGCCGGGGGGCGACCCCGGCCGGGCCCAGCAGGACGGCGAGGGACGCGACGGCCACCAGAACGGCGCCGGGCCAGGGCGGCAGGCACACGGCCGTCACCGTCAGCCCCAGGCCGAGCACGGCCTTCTCACAGGGATGGCGGCGGCGCCAGCGACTGCTGTGCGCCGCCGCGTCGATCGGCAGCATCGGCGCCTACGGCAGCTTCGCGGTGGGGGCGTCCCCGCTGCCGGCCGACGCCTCGGGCGCCTCGTCGGCGGCCTCCTCCCGGAGGGCGCCCGTGCGCGCCGCGGCCCGCTCCTCACCCTGCCTGCGTCCTCTGCGCAGGCCGAAGTAGTACGCCAGCACCCCTGCGCCGATCGCGGCCTGGAGTGCGAACAGTGCCGACTCGATCTCGCCCGACGGCGGCTCGTAGAGAGGGGAGAACCACGGCTCGTAGTCCGGTTCGAGTTCCGAGATCGCCGTTTCCGCCTGTGCGTCGGCGCCCGTGAACGGCTCCTCCTTGTCGTCCCCGAGCCCCAGGACGAGCGGCAGGACGGCCAGTGCCGCCACGGCCAGCAACAGCAGCGTATTGATCCTCGCGTTGCGGCTCATCGGACCACGGCCTCCTTCTTCTTCCCCGGGAGCAGGACGCCGAGACGGGCCAGGTCGCCCTTGCTGGACTGGCTGAGCAGCCGCATCACCAGCACGGTGAGCAGCCCCTCGCTCACCGCGAGCGGGATCTGCGTGAGCGCGAAGATGCCGCCGAACTTGGCGAGCGCGCCCACGAATCCGCTGCTCGGGTCGGGGAAGGCCAGCGCGAGCTGCACGCTGGTGACGCAGTACGTCGACAGGTCGGCGACGAACGCGCCGAAGAACACCGCCACCATCAGCGGGACGCCCGACCGCCGCAGCAGCCGGTAGACGCCGTAACCGGTCCACGGACCGACGATCGCCAAGGAGAACACGTTGGCGCCGAGCGTGGTGAGGCCGCCGTGCGCCAGCAACAGCGCCTGGAACAGCAGGGTGATGGTGCCGAGCACCGCCATGATCGGCGGACGGAAGAGGATCGCGCCCAGCCCGGTGCCGGTCGGATGGGAGCAGCTGCCGGTCACCGACGGGATCTTCAGGGCGGAGAGCACGAACGTGAAGGCGCCGGAGGCGCCGAGCAGCAGGGTGGACTCGGGGTGGGCCTTGACCTCGCGGGTCAGGGCACGTACACCGTGGACGACGAACGGGGCCGCCGCGACGCCCCAGGCGGCGGCGTGCAACGGGGGCAGGTACCCCTCGGCTATATGCATGGTCGGGAGACCCTCTCCAGCACCTCGTGGATGGACAGCGCACCCTGGCCGGTCTCCTGGCTGACGGGTCATGCCGCCCGTGACTCCGCCTTCCCAGGCACCGCGGTCCCCCGCGGTGGCCCAGTGACTTCCCCTGAGGGGTGGAGCCGGACTTCCCGATCACAGTGGCGAGGGCCGCACCGGTACCGCACCGGTTTCCCGAACACCAAGGCCCCGTGACAGTAGTGCCCGGACCAGCGACATCACAAGCCGCGCACGGGTGCACCGGCCCGCGGCCGGGTGAGCCGTTCGCCACACCCGGCCGCGCGAACCCCTCCCGTCACGCCTCTACTCCTTGCGGTACCCGTACGCCTCCGAGGCCGCCGCCTCCACCGCGTCCAGGTCGCCCCCGGCCGACGCGGTCACCACGGCGGCCACCGCACCCTCCACGAACGGGGCGTCCACGAGCCGGGTGCCGTCGGGCAGTTCGTCGCCCTCGGCGAGGAGGGCCTTCACCGTGAGCACGGCGCTGCCCAGATCGACCAGCACGGCCACCCCCGCGCCGCGGTCCACCTCCGCCGCCGCGGCACAGACCAGCTCGGAGCTGGTGCCGAGACCGCCGTCCGGCGTGCCGCCCGCCGCGGCGACGGGCGCGAGCTCCCCGCCGCCCGCGAGCCCGCGCGCCAGCGCGGCGACCGAGCGCGCCACCTCCGCGCTGTGCGACACCAGCACGATCCCGACCCGCTGGGCGGCGTCGCTCATCCGGCCGCCTCCGCGGTCTCGGCGAGCGCGGCCACCAGCAGCGCCGACGACGTCGCCCCCGGGTCCTGGTGCCCGATGCTGCGCTCACCGAGATAACTGGCCCTGCCCTTGCGCGCCTGCAACGGCACCGTCGCCAGCGCCCCCTGCTCGGCCGCATCCCTGGCCGCGGCGAACGAGTCCGTGCTGTCGCCGAGCGCCGCCACCGCCGGCTCCAGGGCGTCCAGCATCGTCTTGTCGCCCGCCTTCGCCCCGCCCAGCTGCGCCACGGCCGCGACACCCGCCCGCAGCGCCTTGGCCAAGTGCCCCGCGCTCACCTCGGCGTCGTCGCCGAGTGCCTTGCCGGCACGCCGCAGCAGCGTCCCGTACAGCGGCCCGGAGGCCCCGCCGACCGTCGAGATCAACTGGCGTCCCGCCAGCACCAGTACGGCTCCGGGCGCGGCCGGCGGCTCCTTGTCCAGGGCCGCGACGACGGCCGCGAAGCCGCGCTGGAGATTGGTGCCGTGATCGGCGTCGCCGATCGCGGAATCCAGCTCGGTCAGACGGTCGGCCTCACGGTCCACGGCCGCGGCGGCGGCCGCGAGCCAGCGGCGGAAGAATGCGGCGTCGAGCACGAGAACTCCTCGGTTCGGAAGATCGGTTCGGCAGGGGGCGGGGCGCGGGCTCAGCGTCCCCACCGCAGGGCGGGCGTCTGCACCGGCGCGTCCCACAACCGCAGCAGCTCCTCGTCCACCTGGCACAGCGTCACCGAGCACCCGGCCATGTCGAGCGAGGTCACGTAGTTGCCGACGAGGGTGCGGGCCACCGCCACGTCGCGCTCGGTGAGCACCCGTTGCACCTCGGCGTTGAACCCGTACAGCTCCAGCAGGGGAGTGCCGCCCATCCCGTTGACGAGGGCGATGACCGGGCCGGTGGGGCGCAGGTCGTCGACGACCGCTCCCACGGCGAAGTCCGCGATCTCCCCCGCGGTCATCATGGCCCGCCGCTCGCGGCCCGGCTCGCCGTGGATGCCGACGCCCAACTCCAGCTCGCCCGGGGGCAGATCGAAGGTCGGACCGCCCTTGGCGGGAGTGCTGCAGGCGCTGAGCGCGACGCCGAAACTGCGGGAGGAGGCGTTCACCTGGCGGGCGAGGGACTCGACCCGCTCCAGCGGGGCGCCCTCCTCGGCGGCGGCGCCCGCGATCTTCTCCACGAAAAGGGTCGCACCGGTGCCGCGCCGGCCCGCCGTGTACAGGCTGTCCGTCACGGCGACGTCGTCGTCGACCAGCACGGTGGCGAGCCGCACGCCCTCGTCCTCGGCGAGTTCCGCGGCCATCTGGAAGTTGAGCACGTCGCCGGTGTAGTTCTTCACGACGAACAGCACCCCCGCGCCGCTCTCGACAGCGGCGGCGGCCCGCACCATCTGGTCCGGCACGGGACTGGTGAACACCTCACCCGGACAGGCCCCGTCCAGCATCCCGGGCCCGACGAACCCTCCGTGCAGCGGCTCGTGCCCCGACCCGCCTCCGGAGACGAGCGCGACCTTGCCCGCGACCGGTGCGTCCCGCCGGACGATCACGCGGTTGTCCACGTCGACATTGAGGTCGGGATACGCGGCGGCCATCCCGCGCAGCGCATCCGCGACAACGGTCTCGGGGACGTTGATGAGCATTCTCAACGGTTCCTCCTGGGGAAAGTACCAGCTAGGGCCCTGAGCAGGCTTTTACCTGGTCGGCAGGTAGGTGGGGGTCGGTGGCTCCTGGCAGCCAGCGGCGTCGGGCGGTGTCAGGCGGGGCTGCTGCTGACTCGGCGCTGCTCTCCTGACTGTGCGTCAGGCATGTTTCCGTCCTGTCGTCGCCGCTGTGGCTGCCGCACCCAGTATCGAAGAGACGCGCACGAACGGGAAACGACGCGTCGACCGGATCCATGGATCCGCCACTCGGGGAATCCGACCCGATCTTGAACGAGACCGACGTGCGCGCCCCCGTGCAGGAATCCGTGCGGACGTGTCCGCACGGAGCCGGACCAGCTCTGCTCGCTCGTGGTCTGCCTCGGCTGACTCACCTGCTCGGCCGGTCCGGCTTCGCAGGCCGGGATTCATCCGCGGTACGAGAAGCTCTCCCCGTGGGTCGGTGCCTGTTCCCTGGGGGCTCGGCCGCGGGCCTCGGTCACGGCCCGGTGAAGGAGCCGGGACAGGCGCTGGTCGGCGTCGGGGGCGGTGAGCAGGACGCGCAGGGCATGGTCGAAGTGGTGGTGGCCGGGCCCGTGCCACCACAGCATGTCGGCGAAGCGGGCCAGTGTCGTCGAGGTACGGGCTCGGGCGAGCCGGTGGGCCCGGGCGTGGCAGGCCGCGCTGCGGCGTTTCAGGCGCCGGGAGTCGGGCCGCACGTGGCGGGCGGCGTCCACGACCGTGCCCACCAGCAGCGGACCGTAGGCGCGGTCGGCGGGGTCCGCGTCGGCGAGATCGGCGGCCAGCGGCCACAGAGTCTGGCGGGTGGTGTCGTCGACGGCGTCGTTGACCGCACGGGCGAGCGCGGCGAGCACCGGATGGGTGCCGGGCGGTTCGTCGGTGAAGCGGCCGGTGGCCAGCAGGGAGGCCGCCTCCATGAGGCACGCGCCGTCGTCGGGGTGGAGATGGGCGAAGCGGCCTGGGAGGGGGAGGCCGTCGGGGAGTCCGCCGCGTGGTGGCCTGCCCGGCGAGGGAGTGGGTGGGCTGGGCATCGTGGGCCTCCGTCGAGGTCACAGACCAGTGATGGCCTGCAGGATCAGGTAGAGGGCGGCGGCGGGCAGCCCGGCTCCGGGGAAGGTGAGGATCCACGCGGTGCCGATGGAACGGGCCACCTGCCAGCGCACGGCCGAGATGCGCCGGGTCGCGCCGGCGCCCAGGATGGCCGCGGTGATCGTCTGGGTGGTGGAGATCGGGGCCTTGAAGACGAACGCGGTGGTGTAGAGGACGGCCGTGGCGGCGCTCTCGGCGGCGAAGCCGCGCGGCGGATCGAGGTGGACGATGCGCCGGCCGAGGGTGGTGATGATGCGGCGTCCGCCGCTGTAGGTGCCGGCGGCCATCGCCGCGGCCACGGCCGCGATCACCCAGAGGGGTACGGAGAAGTCGTCCTGCCATCCCGCCGTGACCATGGCGAGGACGATGACGCCCATGGTCTTCTGCGCGTCCTGCAGCCCGTGTCCGAGGCCCATGGCGGCGGCTGACAGGGTCTGCGCCATGCGGAAGCGGCGGGTGAGGGGGCGCGGGGCGGAGTGCCGGAACGTCCAGAGGATGATCGTGTGCAGCGTGTAGCCGAGGGCGACGCCGACCAGCGGAGACAGCAGCATGGGCAGCAGGACCTTGTCCACGATGCCGGTCCAGTGCACGGTGGCGGAGGCGGCGAGGGCGGCACCGACCAGTCCGCCGATCAGGGCGTGGGAGGACGAGGTCGGCAGCCCCCGCCACCAGGTGAAGATGTTCCAGCCGATCGCGCCGATGAGCGCGCACATCACCAGCAGCAGACCCGACAGTTCCTCAGGCGCACCGATGATGCCGCTGCCCACGGTCTTGGCCACCTCGGTGCCCAGGAAGGCGCCGAGGAAGTTCATCACGGCGGCCATGGCCAGGGCGATGCGGGGTGTGAGGGCCCGGGTGGAGATGGAGGTGGCAATCGCGTTCGCGGCGTCGTGGAAGCCGTTGGTGAAGTCGAACGTCAGCCCCACGACGATGATCAGCACCACCAGAGTGAGCTCCATGGCCGGATCACCTTTCGCCACGCACACGGCCCCGGACGGCCACAGGCACCCTCGCCCTGTCTCCATCCTGCCGCGAAACCCCCGCGGGTGCCGGGCACGGACACGCGACACGCACACGGCCGATGAACACCGCTCGGCACGGAACGAGGTGAGACGGGGCCGGGTCGGACCGGCCGGAGGGGAACTGCGCCCTCACCCGGGTCGGCCTGCTGCCCGCAACGGGCATCCCCGTCACCGCGGGATTCGCGACACCGTGGACGTACACGCTGGTGCACCGCGCGCTCTCCTCCTGGGGCGACGCACTCGGGTTGGGCGTCCTGCCCGAACCCGACCTCTGGCACACCCTGTACGCAAATCTGATGGGCTCGGTCGTGATCGTCTGGGCCGCTCTGCGCACCGTCCGGCCGCTGCCGGTGCACGGGCTGTTCGACGGCGTCGCGCGCATCCTGTTCTCGGCGTGGATGGCGTACGCGCTGGCCCACGGCGCCTCGCGGATACTGTGGCTGTTCCTCACGGTCGAGGTGGCCTGGGGCATCGTCCAGCTGGTGCCGTGGCGGCGGAAACGACACACCGACCTGGTGGACGATCACGCCGGCCCGGCCGATGGGTACTCAGTCAGCTGAGCAGCCCACGAGCGGGTCGCCGCCGCCGGCGACCGGCGAATGGCGGCCGGAGACCCCTGGGCCTCCGTGGGCGGCCGCATGGCCCGGTGGCGGTCGGGGAACCCGACAGGCCCGTGGATCGGCGCGTTGCTGCTCACGCGCCGCGAACGTCGGCGATCCTTGTGCGGTCATGTGGATGCTGCTGTGGGCCGTCGTGGTGCTCGCGGCCGCGAACACACTCAACACCCTGCTCGCACCCGGCTGGTACGTGCCGGTCTGTGTGGTCACGGCCGTACTGCTCGTTCTGATCGCCCGCCGGTCCGGCCTCACATGGGACGAACTGGGGCTCGGCAGGGCCGCGGCCCGCCGTGGTCTGCGCTGGGGCCTGGTCCTGGCCGGAGCCGTTCTCGTGGTCTACCTGGTGGGCCTGGCCCTGCCGTTCACCCACGAGGCATTCCAGGACGACCGGGCCGCGGGGCTGTCTCCCGGAGAACTGGTGTACCGGGTGCTGGTCCGCGTGCCGCTCGGCACGGTGCTGCTGGAGGAAATCGCCTTTCGCGGCGTGTTGTGGGCCATGCTCCGGCGACGCTGGGGGCCGGTATGGGCCACCGTCGCTTCCTCGGTGCTCTTCGGGCTCTGGCACGTACAGCCCTCACGCGGGCTCACGCATGCCAACGCGGCGGCCCAGGCGGTCTTCGGAGCCGGCCAGGTCGGCGTCGCCCTGTCCGTGACCGCGGCGGTCGCCGGCACCGCCCTCGCCGGTGTGCTCTTCTGCGAGCTCCGCCGCCGCTCCGGCAGCCTCATCCCACCGATGGCGCTGCACTGCGCCCTCAACAGTCTGGGCTACGCGCTCGCCTGGGCGGCGAGTCGCTGGTGGGCCTGATCGCCTTTCACCGAGCCAGCCGCCACCACACCGACGGAACCTTCACCGGGATCGATGACCGGATGCTGCCCCACCGATCAAGAACGGCCACGGAGGCGAGGTCGCCGATCCTCACCGGCGTACTCGATCATCTGCGAGATCGGCCCCGGAGTGGTACGAAAGAGAGCGGGAAAAGCGCATGTGGTGCCCTGCGGTCGTGGGTCGGAGGTGCCGTCCGTGGAAACCGTCGACTGGCTGCTGTCGGCCGGTGAGCGCGGCAATCCCGCAACACGCCTGGACCGCCGGCGCCCCGACGGGACGGCATGGTCGGTCGGCAACGACGTTCGCCCCCTGGTCCACGGCGCGACGTACTTCGCCGAGCTGCTCGCCGCCGTCCGCGCCATGCGGGCCGGAGACCTGCTGCTGTTCACCGACTGGCGCGGCGATCCCGACGAGCGGCTCGCGGGCCCGGGGACCGAGATCGGCACCGTGCTGCGCGAGGCAGCCGAGCGCAACGTGGTCGTCAAGGGGCTGGTGTGGCGCTCCCACCTGGACAGTTTCCAGTTCAGCGAGGAGGAGAACCGCCACCTCGGCGAGGAGATCCGGGCGGGGGGCGGAGAGTACCTTCTGGACATGCGGGTGCGTCCCGGCGGCACGCACCATCAGAAATGCGTCGTCCTGCGCCATCCCGGGCGCCCCGAACTCGACGTCGCGTACGTCGGTGGCATCGACCTGTCGCACAACCGCAACGACGACATCCACCACGGCGGCGACGACCGCTCCCAGCCCATCGCCCGCGCGTACGGCCCGCATCCACCCTGGCACGACATCCAGCTGGCGATCCGGGGCCCCGCGGTCGGCGACATCGAAACCGTATTCCGGGAGCGCTGGACGGATCCGGCGCCCCTCAGCCGCAGCCCGCTGTCCCGGCTGCGCGAACTGCTGCACGGGGAGGACGTCCACGCGAACCCACTGCCCCCTCAGCTGCCCGATCCCTCGCCCTGCGGCACGCACATGGTGCAGGTGCTGCGCACGTACCCCAACCGGCTGCTGCGCGGCTACGACTTCGCCCCCGACGGCGAGCGCAGCGTCGCCCGTGCCTACCTGAAGGCACTGCGCCGTGCCCGGGCACTCATCTATCTGGAGGACCAGTACCTGTGGTCCCCGCAGGTGGTGGAGCACTTCGCCCGGGCGCTCCGAGCGAATCCGGAGCTGCGCCTCATCGCAGTCATCCCCTCAGTCCCCGAACAGGACGGCCCGCTCACGCTGCCGATGAACATGATCGGCCGCATCACCGCTCTGGAGACACTGCGGCGGGCGGGTGGTGAGAGGGTCGCCGTGTACGGGGTGGAGAACCACGCCGGGACACCGGTGTACGTGCACGCCAAGGTGTGCGTGATCGACGACGTGTGGGCCGCGGTGGGCTCCGACAACATCAACCTGCGCTCTTGGACGCACGACTCCGAACTCAGCTGCGCCGTTCTGGACGAGACGAGGGACCCCCGGGAGCCGCAGGACCCCGCCGGCCTCGGCGACGGCGCGCGCCCCTTCGCCAGGAACCTCCGCCTGACGCTCGCGCGCGAGCACCTGGACCAGGAGGAGCCGGCAGACCCCCAGGCGCCCGACGTCCTGTGCGATCCGGCGGGCGCCTTCGACGCCTTCGCGTCGTCGGCCGCCGCGCTGGACTCCTGGCACGAAGGGGGCCGGTCCGGTCCGAGGCCGCCCGGACGTCTGCGCACCTACCGGCCACCGGAACTCTCGGGGGTGCAGCGGCTTCTCGCGCTGCCGCTGTACCGCGTGATCATCGATCCGGACGGCCGCCCGCTGCGACTGCGGCTGCGCAAGGCGTTCTGAGGGGTCGGTGGGGCCGGCTCATGCTCTGATCATCCGGCCCGCCACCGCAGTGGTCGCGGCCGCCTGCTGCCGGCGGGCTCGGTCGCGCACCCCCGCCGTAATGTGCGCGACTACGAACTCGGGAATCTGACCTCGTCCGCCTCACGGCCCGATCTCGAACCGGGGTGGCTTGAGGCCGGAGACGCATCCCGTGTCCGGCGCGGTCGGCGAGTCGAAGAACGAGACGGTGACCGCCTGCGCGCACGGTGACTCGGCGAACGCCACATGGGCGGCGTAGGGGATCGTGACGACGGTGGCCCGGCTCAGCGTACGGGCTGCGTACGGCCGTTGTCCGCTCCGGTCTGGGAGTCGAAACCGCCCGACACGACGAGGGTGGGTATGTCGCTCCGCGTGACGTCCCGGATCGAGCGCGACGCCGCGGGGACCTTCCAGGTGTCGCAGTCCTCATGAAGGAAGGCGAGCTGCGGAGCCTGGGCCTGTACCGAACGGGGGAACGACGGGAACGCCTTCTGCCCTGCCCGGATCACGTCCTCCTGGCTCTCGTAGGGCACCCACTCGGGGCAGAAGACGCCGTAGGCGAGCCCGTGGGAAACCCTGCCCGCCGCCTGGGGGCTGACTTTGCCGCCCGCCCACTGCTGGGCGATCCGCTGCGGTCTGCCGTTTGCCAGTTCGTCGATGGAGCGGGGGACCCCGGGTGCCAGGTGGGTGGCGGAGGTCAGCCAGGTCACCAGGGCTCCGCCGTCCAGTACGACTTTCACCGGCTTCGGACTGCCGGGAACCGTGACGGTGGTGGTGACCGGACGGGCCTCGAACTCACCCACGAGGCGGTCGAACGTGGCTGACAGGTTCGGATAGCGGCGTCTGCACGCGGGCTGGTCCGCGCAGGCCTTGAACAGGCCGTCGAAGCCCTGCCGTGCGCTGCTCCAGGCCAGGGCCGAGCCTGCCTTGGACGGCGGCAGTATGCCGTCGATGCCGACCGACCGGATTCCCTGTGGGTGCTCACGCATGTAGATGAGCGCCAGGTCGGTGCCGTAGGAGATGCCGAACACGTTCCACTGCTTGATGCCCAGCGCGACGCGAGACCGGCGGTACTCTCGCGAAATGCGACCCCTTCGGTATTCCATCAACACCACATTGGACGGGTGCTGTGATCATCGCGAAATGATCGCGGACGAGGAATTGCACCGCCATGCGGTCGAGAACCTCAACCGGGCCGATGCCCTCCTCTTCGGCCGGGTGACTTACGACATGATGGAGGAGGCGTGGCGGCCGCCGGCCCAGGCAGGGGCGAGGCCTGATTGGACGGAGCCCTTCGCCAGGACGATCGACGCGGCAAAGAAGTACGTCGTGTCGAGCACCCTGGAGCGGGTCGACTGGAACGCCGAGCTCGTGCGCGGGGACGTGGGCACGGCCGTTCAGCAGCTCAAGCGGGAGTCGGGTGAGGGGCTGTTCGTGGGAGGTGTGAAGCTCCCGTTGGCGTTGGCGGAGTTGGGCCTGATCGATGAGTACGAGTTCGTGGTGCACCCCAGGCTGGTGGGCCACGGGCCGACGGTGTTCGCGGGGCTGTCGAAGCGTGTCGACCTGAAGCTCGTGAGCCGGCTGGAGTTCGGTTCGGGGGCGGTGGCGATGCGGTATGAACCCAGAAGGTAGCCACCGGGCTTGTCACCGCCCCCTCCCCGCTGGCGGCGTCTGTGAAGCGTTCACCCGGCGGGGCTGAGCGCTCAGCGGGGGTTGCGACGGCGACGGGTGTCGTTGCGGAGCGAGTGCGTAGGATCACCGGCATGGCACTGCGACCCGTCATGGTGAACATCAAGGCTCTTGATTGCCCGGCGGTCGGCCGGTTCTGGGCGGAGGCGCTCGGCTGGTGCGCCTACAGCCCCGGCGTGACCACCTACGTCGGCCCCGGCGGCGGCCTCGTCTGGCCGGACCCGGTCGCCGTCGGCATCGACGTCGTGCCCGTCCCGGAAGCCAGGACAACAACAAAGAACCGGGTGCACCTCGACCTCGCCACCACCTCTGCGGCCCATCAGGCGGAGTTGGTCGCGCGCCTCCAGGCTCTCGGTGCGACGCCCGCCCACGTGGGCCAGGGCAACGTGCCGTGGACGGTCCTCGCCGACCCGGAGGGCAACGAGTTCTGCGTGCTGGAGCCGCGGGAGACCTACCGGGACACCGGGCCGATCGCCGCGGTGGTGGTCGACTGCGCGGATCCGCGCGCCATGGCCCGGTTCTGGGGCGAGGCGTTGGACTGGACCCTGCACGACGTGACGGACGATCATGCGGTGTTCCGCTCCGCCAAGGATGTCGGCCCGTATCTCGAGTTCCTTCGCACGCCCGACGTGAAGACCGTGCCGGACCGCGTTCATCTCGACCTGCTGCCCTACGCCGGTGACGACAAGGCGGCGGAGGTTGCCCGGTTGCGGGCCCTCGGCGCCACCGACATCGACCTCGGCCAGGGCGACGTCCCGTGGACGTGCCTGGCCGACCCGGAGGGTCACGAGTTCTGCGTCCTCGCCCCGTCCTGACGCGGAGCCTCGGCGCCACCGACAAGTGAGCCCTGCACGCGGCGGGTGTCACGGTCGGTGGGGCGCGTTGCACGCGCCCCACCGGCTCGGCCGGCTCGCGCTGCTCGTGAGGCCGCGCGCGCACATGCGGGCCGGGGGTGTCCCCGACCCCGCCGTCGTTCGGCCGACCGGCGGCCGGAACCCGGTGTGCGGGGGCCCTGCCGCACCCGTCAGGTGAGCTTCGGGCCGGCCCGGCCCTTCGGCGGAGCGGCGGCGTAGGTCCGGTTCGCCCAGGCCCGGAAGTGCGGGGCGCGGGCGACGAGTTCACGGTAGGCGGCGGCCGCGTAGTGGTGGAGCGCTTCGGCCGTCACGTCGTCGACGCTGTCGCGCCGCCGGATCATCAGGTGCCTGAGCCACAGCGGCGTACCGGCCAGCGGTTTGACGACGACGCCGTCGACGGGCCTGTGGGTGGCCTGTATGGCGGAGACGCCGTGGCCGTCGGCGATCAAAGCCTGCAACTGGTCGAGCGGGCTGAACTCGTGCACGGCCGCCGGGGTGAAACCGGCCGCCCGGCACGCGTCGTAGAAGGCGCCCGGCCAGCCCACACCGTCGTCGGGCGCGACGAACCAGGTGTCCTCGGCCAGCTCCTCGAGCGGCACCTCCACTCGGTGCGCCAGCCGGTGATCGGCGGGCAGCGCGACGAAGACCGGCGCCGTGACGATGGCGCGGTGCGCGAGCGCGGGGGAGTGGCGCAGATCCTGCCCCGGGTAGTCGATGCCCAACGCGGCGTCCAGTTCGCCGAGCTCCACGAGCTCGACCAGCTCCCCGGTGGCGTACACACTGCTGATCGACATCGTCAGGTCCGGGAAGGCCCTGCGCATCGAGGCCACGAGGCTGGGCAGGACCGGCGTGTTCGTGGCACCGAGCCGCAGCGTGCGCGTCGTTCCCGGCGGCGTGGCGGTCCGCCGCCGGCCGACGGCGTCCGCACGGGCGAGGACGTCGCGGGCCTGGCTGACGACCTCGACACCGTACGCGGTGAGCTCCACTCCCGTGCTGCCCCTGGTGAACAGCCGCTCGCCCAGCGCCTTCTCTATACGCCGGAGCTGCGTGCTCATCGCGGGCTGGGTGTATCCCAGAGCCGTGGCGGCCCGCCCCACGCTCCCGGCGTCCGCGATGGCGCACAGCGCCCGCAAATGGCGTAGCTCCAGCTCCACTTGCACACACCTCGCCGGCCGGGGGACTGAGACGACTGGCCCATTATGAGCGGCTCCCCGTCCGTCCCGGTACGGCATGGGCGTCCCGGGTCGGCCCGGGGCGCTTCCCGGTGTTATGCCAGGTCCGGTTGATCTCCTATCCCCCAACTCGTTGTCCGCACAAGGCAGTCGTGGAAATCTCCCTGTGCGCCTTCGCCCTCCGACCGGGCGAACGGGCGGAGCCGCCCGGCCGGCGCAACCCCCCACCAGGAGTGTCGATGCGTAGAAGAACGCCTCCCTTGCTCGGCATGGCGTCCGCGATATGTGCGTCCGTGGCGCTGGCGATCATCGGAACCCTCCCCGGCTCCGCGTCCGGGGCAGCCGGCCGGCCCGCTCCCGAACCGGCCGTCACCTCCGCCGCGTCCACCGCAGCCGATCGGGCATGGACCGGGACCGGAAACGCCCCGACGGACCGCCAGCTCAGGCCGCTGAGCCCGGGCGAACTTCCCCCGCAGTCCGGCCCGGGATCAGGGAACGGACCGGCGCCGGCCACACGCACCACGCCGGCCACCGGGACCGCGGCCGCCTGCTCACCTTCGGACTTCGGCTCCCGTGACGGCGCGCAGCTCGTGAGCCTCGTCAAGTCCTCCACCGACGCGTGCCTGAACAGCCTGTTCAGCGTCGGAGCGGCCGATGCGCACAGTGTGTTCCGCGAGGCGAAGATGGTCACCGTCGCCGACGCGTTCCGCACCTCCGCGCTCGGTTACGGCGGAACCAACGCGGACGGCACCTACCAGCTGGTCCTCTTCCTCCGTGCCGGCTACTACGTCCAGTACCGCCATCCCGACGAGGTCGGCGAGTACGGAGCGCCCCTCAGGACCGCGATACGCGGCGGCCTCGACGCGTTCACCCGGAACAGCCACTACCTGGACGTCACCGAGGAACACGGCCGTACGCTGAGTGAGTCGGTCATCCTGATCGACAGTGCCGCGGAGGCGGGCCGCTACCTCGGACCACTTCAGCGGGTCCTGAGCGGCTACAACAACAGCTGGAACGCGTCGAGGAGCATGGTCGCGTCCGCCAACGCGGTGTACACGCCGCTGTTCCGGGGCCACCAGTTCCCCGACTTCGTCAGGGCCGTCACCGCCGATCCGAGCATTCTGCACACCCTGCACCGATTCGCCCTCGGCCACCTGGACCTGCTCGGCACCGACCGGGCGTACCTGACCAGCAACGCCGGAGCCGAACTCGCCCGTTTCCTCGGGGACGCCCCGCTCAAGGCCACGGCCCGCCCGCTCGTCAAAGGAGTGCTCGACGCCACCGGCATGACCGGGCCGACCGCCCGGCTGTGGCTGGCCACGGCGAACCTGGCCGACTACTACGACGCCGCAGCGTGTCGCTACTACGACATCTGCGGATTCAAGGACGAGCTGGCCAAGGTCGCCCTGCCGATCACCCACTCGTGCGATCCGGCCCACACCATCCGGGCCCAGGAGCTGACGGCCGCCCAACTGTCCGAATCCTGCGGCAGTCTGCGGAACCAGGACGCGTACGTCCACGACATCATCGCCGACAACGGTCCCGTGGCCGACGACCACAACACCACCATCCAGGTCGTCGTCTACAACAGCCGTGCGGACTACCAGATGTACGCGGGAGTCATGTTCGGCATCGACACCGACAACGGCGGCATGTACCTGGAGGGCGACCCCTCCCGCCCCGGAAACCAGGCCCGCTTCATCGCCTACGAACAGGACGGCCAGGTCTGGAACCTCAACCACGAGTACACGCACTACCTCGACGGCCGCTTCAACACCCACGGCGACTTCGCCGACTCGGTGGCCGTGCCCACCGTCTGGTGGATCGAGGGCTTCGCCGAATACGTCTCCTACAGCTACCGCGGCATCGACTACACCGCCGCGATAACGGAAGCCGGAAAGCACACCTACGACCTGAGCACCCTCTTCGGGACCACCTACGAGAACAGCAACCAGGCCAGGACCTACCAGTGGGGGTACCTGGCGGTCCGCTACATGCTGGAGAAGCACCGCCCGGACGTGCTGGCCATCCTGGCCAAGTTCCGCACCGGCGACTACAACGGCGCCTACGCCCTGTACGCCGACGGCATCGGCACCCGCTACGACGCGGACTTCGACGCCTGGCTCACCGCGTGTGCCGCCGGCGCGTGCCAGGGCGGCCCGACCGCGACGCCGTGCACCGGCGACGACACCCGGATGCTGGGCCGGAACTGCTCGCGCTCCGGCCGTTCGGCCCCGGCACGCGGCACCGACCACCTCTACCTGTGGCTCCCGGCCGGCTCCACCACCCTGACCGTCACCACCAAGGGCGGCACGGGCAACGCCGACGTGTACTACAACGCCGGTACATGGGCGTCACCGAGGGCGTACAGCGCCCGCTCCACCGGCACCGGCACCACTGAACGCCTGACGGTCACCAACACCAAGGCCGGGTACCGCTACATCAGCCTGTACGGCGTCACGGCCTTCAGCGGCGTGACGGTGACCACGTCGTACTAGGGTCCGTCTTCGCAGGACCCAGGCGGCCGCACCCGACGGGTGCGTACTTCCACCAAGGCACCGCCAACGCCGTCCGCACCCTTCGGCACACGGCAGGGCACTCCTGTCCGGTTCGGGTCGGCGCCGTCGCACAGCAGCACCTCCCGAGGCCCATGCCTCGACCCACAACAGGCCCCGCCGATCCGGCGGGGCCTGTTTCACGATCCGGACGGTCAGCGGCCGGCGGTGCGTGCGCCGAGAAACGAGCGGCGGACGCAATCGACCCCAGAACTGCAGCGCCCCGGTCGGGGGGAGTGCCGTTCACCGGCCCGCCAGACGCACGCGCCCCGCGGTGTGTCAGCGCATGAGAGAAGCACCGCCCCCGGCCGGCCGCAGGCCCGGTGCTCGGATCCGACCACCGGAACATCCCGCCCCCGGGGGGTATCTGACCTGGTGCCCGTCAAATCGGTGGCGACAAGTACCCGGCACCGCCGCATAGGTTCGCCTCTCACGGGCACGCGCATCGAAGCCACGGCGGACGGCCGAAGGCCTCGCCGGAAAACGACTTCCGAGGCGCGACAGGCGGGATGATGAACACCACGGACGGCAACGGCGGTACGGCCGCCGAGAAACGGATCGATGTTTCCACGGCCATGCGCCGTGCCTCCGACCAACTCGCCGAGTTGCTCCGGTGCGAGCCCGGCGCCGTGTCCGCGCTGCGTGCCACCGATGAGGGGTGGCACGCCGACGTGGAGGTCGTCGAACTCGAAAGAGTCCCGGACACCATGAGCGTCATGGCGTCCTACCGCGTCGAACTCGACGCCGACGGCCGACTCGTCGCCTACGAGCGCAGGCACCGGTATGCCAGAGGCCGGATCGACCGCCGCTGAATTCACGGGGCCCGGCCCGACCGGGAAGGAGGCCGGGTCCGAACCAGCTCATCGGATGGAGTTGTGCTGTGACTGTCGTCCAGCAAAGCAATGCAGCGACCAGTGGGAGCGGCTCGGGAACCCTCTACGACGTCCTCGAGCTCATCCTCGACCGAGGGCTCGTCATCGACGCCTTCGTGCGGGTCTCCCTGGTCGGAATCGAGATTCTCAAGGTCGACGTGCGGGTGGTCGTCGCCAGCGTCGACACCTACCTGAGGTTCGCCGAGGCGTGCAACCGGCTGGATCTCGAATCCGGGCGCAAGGCGCCCAGCCAGCTCACGGACATCGTCGGCGACATGACCGAGAACGGCGCGAAGGGCAAGTCGAAGGGCGCGCTGAGCGGGGCGGTGGAGGCTTTCACCGACACGATCAAGGGCAACCGCGACGAACCCGAGGAGGAGCCGCGCAAGCGCTCCACCCGCAGGACCTCTGCCAGTACGTCCCAGAGCCGGGGGGAGTGACCTGTGCCCACCTATGTGTACGCCATCACCCGGGCCGACCACCCGCTGCGCCTGGACGGCGTGTCCGGCGTCGGCGACCCGCCGGCGGACCTGCGCACGGTCACGGCACGGGACCTCACGGCCGTGGTCAGCGAGGCGCCGCCCGGTCTGCGGGCGAAGCGCCGCGATGTGATGGCCCACCAGAACGTGGTGGAGAGGCTGATGGGCGACGGCGCCACCCTGCCGATGCGCTTCGGCCTGCTCGGTCCCGACGACGATCAGGTGGCCGCCGTCCTCGAACAGGAGCAGTCCGGCTACCGCGAACGGCTCGCCGATCTGGAAGGCCACGTCGAGTTCCATGTCAAGGCGTCCCGCGACGAGGACGACCTGTTGCGCGAGATCATGGAGCGGAACGACGATATCCGCCGCCTCAACGAGCGCACACGGGACGATCCCTCGGCCCATCAGGAACGCATGGCACTCGGCGAGATGGTCTCGCACGCCGTCACGGCCCGCCGCCAGAGCGAGGCCGACGAACTGGTGGCCGTGCTGGAGGGGGCCGCCGCGCGGACCGCACGGGGCGAGGCCGCCACGAGCGTTTTCCTCACCGCGTCGTTCCTCGTCAGGGACGAGGAGGCGGCGGCCTTCACCCGGCTCGTCCGGGAGGAGGCGGAGCGGCGGGGGAAGACCTGCCATCTCACGCTCACCGGGCCCCTTCCCCCGTACAGCTTCGTCTGACCGTTCCCCCGGCGGAAGGTGGCAGGCCATGGGGCTCATCACCGGCCTCCTGACGTTCCCGTTCGCCCCCGCCCGCGGTACCGCGTGGGTCCTCGACCAGCTCGTGCTGGCCGCGGAGCGTGAGTACTACGACCCGGAGCCGGTGCTCAGGGAACTGGCGGCACTGGAGCTGGAGCTGACCGGCGGCCGTATCGGGGCCGAGGAGTTCGACCGGCGGGAGGACGAACTCCTCGACCGGCTGGAGGAGATCGAAGCCCACCGGAACGGCACGCGCGGCCCGTGACCGGGCCGTGCGGCCTGGCGCGGCGCGGCGTACCGCCGCGTGGTGTTCCGCGGTGCGGCGTTCCGCGGTGCGGAGACAAGGAGGTGCACGGACCATGACGGACAACGCCCGGCCGGGCGCAGGCCCGGCGAAGTACAGCACGTCACCGGGCGAGGCCCCGGCGGCGCGGAGGGGACGGACACCGTGACCCACCCGCTCGCCGGCCGCACGGCCGCGTCCCCGTACGGACAACAGGGCTCGTCGGCCAACCTCGCCGACATCCTGGAACGCGTCCTGGACAAGGGCGTCGTCATCGCGGGCGACATCCAGATCAACCTGCTCGACATCGAGCTGCTGACCATCAAGCTCCGCCTCCTCGTCGCCTCCGTGGACAAGGCGAAGGAGATGGGGATCGACTGGTGGGAGCACGACCCGTCGCTGTCCTCCCGGGCGGCGGCACCGCGGCAGGCCGCCCCGGACGGGCACCCGGCAGCGGCGGAGGCCGCCCCCGACGGGCAGGAGGCCCTGGCGCACGAGAACGAGCGGCTGCGGGCCGAAATCGCGGCACTTCGGGCGGCGGTGGGACTGCCCGAAGCGGCCACCGGCACGGACGGGCGCTCCACCACGGAAAGGCGGCACGAACAGTGAACACCGCGGCCCACACTCCCCTGAGCCCCCGGACCGGCGACGAGCTGTCGTACGTGTACGCCGTCGGCCGGGACCACGACGCGCTCGGGCGCACCGCCGCGCTCCTCGCCGGTGTGGACGACCGGCCCGTGGGCGTGGTGGCCCGCGTCGGCGGACTCGTCGCCCTCGTGTCGCGCGTTCCGGCCGTCGCGTACGGTGAACACGGGCTGAAGGCACAGCTGGAGGACATGGCCCGGCTGGAGGCGGTGGCCCGTGCCCACCACGCGGTGGTCGACGCCGCGTTCGCGGCGGCGACGGTGCTGCCCATGCGGCTGGCCACGGTGTACCTGGACGACGAGCGCGTGGCCGCGATGCTGGAGGAACGTCACCAGGAGTTGGACGCGCTTCTCCAACGGCTCGACGGCCACGTCGAGTTCGGGGTGAAGGTCTACGCCGACCCGAGCGGCGCTCCCGTGCCGGAGCCGGCCGGGGAGCCGGCGGCGGCGAGCCCCGGACGGGCCTACCTCCAGCAGCGGCGGGCACAGCGGCGGGCGGGCCGGGAAGTCCACCGGGCTGCCGCCGCCGTCGCCGCGGACGCCGCCCTTGCCGTCCGCGATCTCGCCTCGGAGCGTGTGGTGCACCGGCCCCAGCCGGGCGAACTGTCCGCCAGGAACGGGGAGAACATCGCCAACGAGGCCTACCTCGTGCCCGTGGACCGTGCCGGAGTGTTCCGTACGAGGCTGGAGGAGCTCGTCCGTGACACACCGGCCGTGCGACTCGAGGTCACCGGCCCCTGGGCCCCGTACTCCTTCGCGACCCCGGTCGCCGGCTCGGGCCCGGCACGATGAGCGCCGAGCCGGACCGGGCGGGTGCCTGCGCGACCGGCCCGCCGGTCGCCCTCATCGATCTGCTGGACCGCCTTCTCAACGGAGGAGCGGTGCTCACCGGCGACCTCGTCCTGTCCGTCGCCGACGTCGATCTGGTGCACATCAATCTGCGCGCCGTCATCCGGTCGGTCACGGCGGACGAACCCGGCCCGTGGTGAGGCGCGCCGGGCCGGCGGGGGAACACGTACGGCCACATGTGAGGAGGACCCAGTGAGCGGCGAAGCCCGCGCGATGGCCCAGCGTCTGGAGACGGACCCGGAGACGGTGGAACGGGACCTGATCAAACTCGTGCTCTCCCTCGTGGAGTTGCTGCGCCAGCTGATGGAGCGCACGGCACTCCACCGCGTCGACGAGGGGGATCTGAGCGAGGACCAGGAGGAACGCATCGGGATGACGCTGATGATCCTCCAGGAGCGGATGGCCGAGCTGTGCGACCGTTACGACCTCACCATGGACGACCTGAACATCGACCTCGGCCCGCTCGGCTCCCTGCTCCCCCGGCACACGGGCTGAGCCGCCCCGGCGACATGCCAGAACGCCTCCCCAAGTCCCGCTGCGCATAGTGGAGTTGACGAGACCTGCCGGGACGGCCCTCGGGAGGGGGGACAGGCGTTCTCTTTCGGATCACTCTCATGGGCGTGCGATAGGTTGCCTGCCATGACCGAACTCGGACCCGTCGCCTGGCCACCTGCCCCGATGAGGACGGAACGGCTCGTGCTCCGCGAGTCCGAGGCCCGGGACCGTGCGGCGTTCGTCCAGCTCTTCGCATCGCCCGAGGTGGGCACCTACCTCGGTGGCCCTCGACCACGTGATGAGCTCGAACGCGCGATGCCTGAGGTGCCCGGGCGGCGCCCAGGGCTTTTCGTGACCGATCTCGACGGGGCGATGATCGGCGTGGTCACGCTCGATCGGCGCGACGCAGAGCGTCCGGGGCACGTCCGTCCCGATGCAGGGGAGGCCGAGCTCGGCTACATGTTCCTGCCCAAGGCGTGGGGATGCGGGTACGCCGCCGAGGCGTGCGCAGCGGCACTCGACTGGTTCACCGACGCGTTTCCCGGCGAGCCGGTGGTGCTCTGCACCCAGACCGCCAACGACCGCGCGATGCGCCTCGCGTCGAAGCTGGGGTTCACCGAGGTGGAGCGGTTCGAGGAGTACGGCGCCGAGCAGTGGTTCGGCGTGTGGACCTCGGTCGCGCACTCCGGCTGAGCTCTCCCCGTTACACGGCAGGTGCACCTCAGCGCGTGGCGGCCCCCTGGAGTTCCGTGACCAGCTGCGGCGTGAGCAGGCCGCCCACGCGGTCGGACAGCACCCCCATCTCGTAGCCGATCATGCCGACGTCACTGCCCTCCGCCGCGACCACGCCCAGACAGCTCCCGTCCCGGACCGTGGTGACCAGCAGGAAGCCGCCGTACATCTCGATCATCACCAGCCTCACACCCCCGCCGCCGTGCCGGCCATTGGCCCGGGCCGCGCCGAGGGCGAGGCTCGTGATGCCGGAGACGACGGCGGCCAGGTGGTCGGCGCGGTCGCGGCCCAGGGAGTCGGAGGCGGCCAGGAGCAGCCCGTCGGACGAGACGGCGACCGCGTCGGCGACGCCGTCGACGGTCCGTACGAATTCGGCGATGAGCCAACTGAAGTTCTGCGCCTCGCCGGTGAGCGGGGTTCCGGCGGTCAGGGTCATGTGCTGTCCTTTCCGGCTGCCGCGCCGCGGGCTACGCCTTCGCGGAAGCCGCTGAGCACGGACCTGATCCGGTCCTTGCCCGGTGGTGGGTCGACGGGGGCGGGGGCGGCGAGCAGCGAGGGCGGCAGGGCCACGTACGCGGTGATGCCTGAGCCCTCGGTCTCGCGGAGCTCGACCTGTGCGCCGAGGCGGGCGGAGAGCCGGCCGACGACGTAGTGGCCGAGGAAGCGGGTGGGTGCGACGAGGAAGCTCTGCTTGCCGGAGAGACGGGCGTTGGAGCGGGCCAGTGCCTCGGCGGTCATGCCGACGCCGCGGTCCACGACAGCGAGGCAGTACTCCGCTCCGTCGCGCCAGCCGTACACCTCGACGGGATCGTGCGGCGGTGAGAAGACGAGTGCGTTTTCGATCAACTCCGCGAGCAGGTGGGACAGTTCGGCGACCGCGTGGCCGCGGATCTGGCACGGCTCGACGTCCACGGCCGCCACCCGCTGGTACTGCTCGACCTCCGACACCGCCGACTGGACGACCTCCAGCACACCGACCGTGCCCGTCCAGGTGCGCGGCGGCCCGTGCTCGCCGACGAGGACGAGCAGCGATTCGGCGTTGCGGCGCATCCGGGTGGCGAGGTGGTCGAGCTCGAAGAGCCCGGCGAGCGCGTCCGGGTCGACCTCCTGGCTCTCCAGCGTGGTGATGAGGCCGAGCTGGCGGCGGAGCAGACTCTGGTTGCGGCGCCCGAGGTTGGCGAGCGACTCGGAGGTGTTGCGGCGGAGGACGGCCTGCTCGGCGGCGAGGCCGACGGCCGTCCGCTCGACATTGTGAAGGGCCGCGGCGAGCAGGGCGATCTCCTGCGCGCCGTCGTGGAATCCGGGCTCCGGCCCAGGGGTGGGCGGCTCGGGTGTGAGGCGGGCGGCGGTGTCGTCCGGGTCGGCCCGCTGAATGCGCAGGACCGCCTCGGACAGGCGCGCGCCCGCCACCTCGTCCGCCTCCTGCGCGAGGGCGCCGAGCGGCCGTGTGATGGAGCGGGCCGAGAGTACGGAGAGGGCGGTGGCGAGCGCGACGATCAGCACGCCGAGGGCGAGGAAGCCCCCGAGCTGTCCGGTCGCCTCGTCGCTGAGCTGCTCCGCCCTGTCCCGTACGTCCGTTCCGACCCTCCGCTGGACGGCGTGCAGGTCGTCGACGAGCACGGTCATCGACCGCCACCACACATCCGGGTCGACGTTCAGCCGCGACCCGTCCGCGCCGGCGGCCGCGTGTTTCTCCAGGCCGGTGGCACGCCTGGCGTCGCGGGTCGCGAAGGCGCGGTCGAGCGCCCCCTGCTGGGCCTCGGTGGCTGACTGCGCGTACTGCGCGAGGGCGGCGACCCGGGCGGCCCGTACCTCGGTGAACGCCAGATACTCACCGCCTCTGAAGTGCCCGGCCGCGAAAACTCCGTTGAGTGAGCCGCGCTCCAGCGCCACGGATTCCTCGATGTCGGCGAGCGCCTGGAGCGCGTCCATCCCGTCCGCCAGCGCCCTGTCGCCGCGCGCCGCGTCGTCTCCGTCCGTCGACTGTGCCTCGATCAGCGCGGTGATGGCGGAGGTGTAGAAACGCAGGGTGGCCTCACGGTCCGCTGACCCGTCGTCGACCTCGGCCCGTACGGCGGCCAGACCCGTCAGCCGTGCCCGGGCTCCCTCCACCGCGGACGCGGTCTCGGGGTCGTTGTCGCCCTCGGCGAGCAGCACGGCGAGGTCGGCGCGGGCCTTGTCGGAGCGCAGGCGCTGCCCGTCGACGTCGTCGCGGTACTGGCGGGCGCCGCCCAGGAGGCCGTTGGTGAGGCCGCGTTCGCGCTGCAGATCGCGTACGAGCGCCTGGACCTGGAGCACGAGGTCCACCCGTTCCCGGGTCTCCCGCGCCGCGGACCAGTCTGCGGCGCGGTCCGCGACCGCGAGCCCGGTGAGTACGAGCAGCAGAGTCGTCGGCACGGCCAGCACGACGGCGACCCGCCCGCGGATGGTCTTCCAACCAGGCAGTGCGCGTGCGATGCGGCCGATCCACGGCTTGGCGTTCCCCGTCACACGACCGACGTTAGGGAACAGGCGTCAGGACACCGTTTCCCGTCCGTAAGCGGCCCGTTGCACCCCGCTCACCATGGTGCGGTCTCCCGGTGCGGGCCGTGCCATCTGTCCGTAACAGCAGCGGTCCGGCGTTTTCCGTCCGGCCGGTCAGTCATGGCCATCGGTCCTCCCGCCTCGGCGACCCGCGCAGGACGCCAACCTCGCACTCCCCGTCGGGAGTTGGGAAGCGGCTCTCCGCAGACACGAGAAGACCGTCACCTCGTACGAAGCAGCGGTCACACTGGTCGCTCCTGCTCTCGGCACGATCCGTTCGAAGACGGACCCTGGGCCGCGGACCCGTCCTCCAGCGCCGCCGCGGTGGCCCGGGCGAAGGCCTCCGGCTGGTCCAGCATGATGTTGTGCCCGCAGTCGGGGATCGCGACCACGGACACCCCGGCCGCGGCGAGCGCGTCGGCTCCCGCCACAGGGCCGTCCGCCGCGGGCAGCAGGAACGTGCGGGGGACCTTCAGGTCCAGCAGGAGCTCGCGCATCGTGGGGACCGTGCCGCGCGTGAGGTGGACCGCGCTGCGGTGCAGTGCCTCACTGCCGGCCAGACGCATCGTCGCCCACCAGTGGGCTCCGACCCGGTCGCGAACCTCCCGCCGGCCCCGCGTGAGGAACTCGGGCTCGGAACAGGCCGCGATGCCGCTGCTGCCCGATGCGCCGGGCACGCGCGGGAGGGGGTCGAGATTGGCGTCGACCAGTACCAGGCGGGACACCAGGTGCGGATGCCGCGCGGCCAGGACGATGGCGACCGATCCGCCCATGCTGTGCCCGATCACCTCCGCGCCGACGACGCCCGCCGGTGTCAGGGCGGCGGCCAGGGCATCGGCATGGGACTCCAGCGTGTAGTCGAAGTCCGCCGGCCGGTCGATGATGCCGTGGCCCAACAGGTCCAGCAGCAGCGAACGGCGGCCGGCCGGCAGGGGATGCGCCGCGACCTCGACCGGTGGCGGTCCCCGCCCGCAGCGCGCCGCCTGCCCACCACCTACCGGTCGCCGCCGTGCCCCCCCGCCGCCGCGCCCCTTGACGGTCGGCGACCACCCCCGGATACTGGCGGCCAAATCGATTTGGCCAAATCGATTTGGCTCTCCGTCCAGGGCCGGATCGCGGCTGAAATCCGAGCGTGCCGTAACGCCCGAACGGAGCCCGAACGTGTCCAGTCCCCGACAGACCCTGCCCGGTGCGGAACAACGATCACCCGCACCCGCCACGCCCCACCCCGTCGACGAGTCACGCTCCCTCGGCCGGATCGTGCTCTTCGGCATCCAGCACGTGCTCGTCATGGCCGCCACCCCGATCTCGGCGATCTTCCTGATGAGCGCGACCCTGCGCCTCGACCCCGGTCTGACCGTCAACCTGCTCTCCGCGGCCTTCGTGCTCTCCGGCGTCGGCTCCCTGATCCAGTCGCTCGGGCCGTGGAAGTTCGGGCCCCGGCTGCCGTTCGTGATGCTGCCCGGGGGCGCGCCGCTCATCCTCTTCCTCGCCATCGCCGAACAGCACGGCCTGCCCACGGCCACCGGTGCGGTGATCCTCACCGCCGTCTTCTCCTTCGTCGTGCTGCCCGTCTTCTCGCGGCTGCTCGCCTTCTTCCCCGCCCTCGTCATCGGCACGATGATCGTCATCGTCGGCGTCAACCTGGTGAAGGTCGGCGCGGTCCTCGTCACCGGCCGCCCGGGCGAGCCCGGCTTCGCCGACCCCGCGAACCTCGGTCTCGGCATGGCCACCATCGGGTTCACCGTCGCCTTCTACCTGCTCTCCAGCGGCATCCTGCGCCAGCTCGCCGTCATGCTCGGACTGCTCGCCGGCACCGGTCTCGCCGTGCTCATCGGCGGCATCGACCTCGGCCGCGCCGCCGAGGGCGGCCTGCTCACCGTGCCGCAGCTGATGCCGTTCGGCTCCCCGCAGTTCAACCTGGTCGCCGCGCTGCCGCTGATGCTCTACAGCCTCGCCTCCATGGCTGAGGCAACCGGCCAGACCGTCATCAACGCCGAAGCCGTCGGCAAGGAGATCGACAAGCGCGCCGACGTGCCCAAGACCGTGCGCGGCGACGCCCTCACGTCGCTCCTCGGCGGCTTCTTCGGTCTGCCGCTCATGGTCACCAGCGGCGAGAACATCGGGATCGTCCGGGTCACCGGCGTGCGCAGCCGGTTCGTGACCGCCGCGGCCGGCGTCGTCCTCGTCGTCATCGGCTTCCTCGCACCCGTGACCCGCGCGATCAGCGTCATCCCCTCCGCGGTCGTCGGCGGCACCGCCATGGTCGTCTTCGCCGTGATCACCGTGCTCGGCGTGCAGATGCTCGGCCGCTCCGACCTCGACCGGCACACCAGCACCTTCGTCTGCGCCGTCGCCCTCGCGCTCGGTTTGCTGCCGATCCTCGTCCCCGGCGTGTACGGCGGCTTCCCGCCGAACGTCCGCATCCTCCTCGAGAGCGGCGTCGCCGTCGGCGCGTTCGTGGCCGCCGTCCTCAACGTCCTCTTCCACCACGTCAGGCCGGGCATCGGCGCCCGCCTGTCCACCGCCCGCACGGAAAGCGACCGATGAACCAGCTCACGCACCACCTCCTCGACGGCCCGGGCCCGCTCCTGCTCGTACCGGACGCCGTCCTCCTGCCCGAAGGGCCCGCCGACGGCCACGCCGTCGTCGTCGGCGACGGCTCCTTCCTGGCCGTGGGGCCCGCCGGCGCACTGATGCGCACGCATCCGCACCTCGATCCGGTACGGCTGCACGGCCACCTCCTGATGCCGGGCTTCGTCGACGCCCACCACCACCTCACGCAGAGCTTCGGCTCCGCGCTGGCCTTCGGGGAACCCTCGGAGATCTTCCGCCGGCTGTGGGTGCCACTGGAGGGCGCGCTGGACGAGGAGTCGGCCTACGTGGCGGCCAAGCTGGCCGCGCTCGAAGCCCTGCGCGGCGGTTTCACCACCGTCGCCGACGCCGGGACGCGCGCGGGCGTCGACGTCGACGTGGTCGCGTCCGCCGCACGCGACGCCGGGATCCGCTGCGTGCTGGGACTGGTCTGCAACGACGCCGACGACGAGAACCCCGCAGTCCTGGACAGTGCCGAGAAGCACATCCTCCGCTACGACGGCGATCCGCTGGTCCACCCGTCCCTCGCCGTCTCCGTCCCCGAGGCGGCCACCGAGGACACCCTGCGGCGCACCGCCCGCCTCGCCGCCGAGTCCGGCGCCGTCGTCCAGATCCACGTCAACGAGCACCTGGCCGGCGTGGAACGCTCCCTCGTACGCCATGGACTGCGCCCGCTGGAGCACCTGCACGCCATCGGGGCGCTCGGGCCCCAGTTGCTCGCCGCGCACGCCACCCTGCTCACCCCGCGCGAGCTCACCCTGCTCGCCGACACCGGCACCGCGGTGAGCTACAACCCCGTCGCCAGCGCCTGGAAGGGCAACGCCGTCGCGCCCGCCACCGCCATGGCCGAGCGCGGCATCCGCTTCGGGCTCGGCACCGACGGCACCCGTGGCGACGGGTTCCGGCTCACCGAGGCGGCCGAGTTCGCCCAGCGGCTCGCGTACGGGCTGGCCACGGGCGACTCGTCCTGCGGCGCCGGCTGGACGTGGCTGGAGCACGCCACGCGCGGCGGCGCCGACGCCGTGGGCCTCGGCGGGCGCACCGGCACCATCGCCGCGGGCCTGGCCGCCGACTTCCTTCTCGTCGACGTCACCAACCCGGAGCTCGCGCTCTCCTGGGACCTGCCGTGGGAACTGGTACGGCGCGGCAACCGGGACCAGATCACCGCCGTGTTCGTCGCAGGACGCCTGCGGCTGTGGCGCGGCGGGCCCGTCGGCTGGGACGGCCCCGCACTCGTGCGCCAGGCCGCGGCGCTGTCCCGGGCCGCCGTGGGAAGGGCCGCCGTGACGCGCGTGCACCCCACGTCCACGACCGCACGGGAACGGAGCACGTCACGGTGACCGCCGAGACACTGGCGGTGCTCGCCGTCGCGGTCACCGCCGCCGCGTTCGTCCAGGGCAGCAGCGGACTGGGCTTCGCCCTGATCGTCGCCCCGGTGGCCGGCATCCTCGATCCGGGCCTGCTCCCGGTGTTCGTCCTGGCGGCGATGATCCCGCTCAACGTGTACGTCGCCTGGCGCGAGCGGGCCTCGCTCGATGTGCGGGGCGCGGGATGGATCACCGCCGCGCGGCTGGCCGCCACGCCGGGCGGCCTGGCACTGCTGTGGCTGATCCCGGACCGCAGTCTCGGCCTGTTCGTCGGCCTCGCCACCGTCCTGGCAGCCGTCGTGAGCCTGGCCGCGCCCGCGTTCACGCCCGGCCGGGCAGCGTACGTGGGCGCGGGCGCGGTGACCGGGCTGACGGAGACCGCCACGGGGGTCGGCGGCCCGCCCCTGGCGCTGGTCTACCAGCACAGGCCGCCCGGCGAACTGCGCTCCACCGTCGCCGCCTGCTTCCTGGTCGGCGAAGTAGCCTCACTGGCCCTGCTGTTCGCGACGGGGGAGGGGAACCCGGCGGATCTCGGGTGGGCGCTGGCCCTGGTGCCCGCGATCGCGGCCGGGGCGTGGCTGAGCCGCCTGGTGCACCACCGGCTCGACGCACGACGGATGCGTCTGCTCGTGCTCGTCTTCGCCCTGGTGTCCGGCCTGGTCCTGATGCTCGGGCTCTGACCGGTGCGAAGGGGCCGCGCGCCCCCGCCCGTTGCCCGCCGAGCCCCGGCCCCGTGCCGCCGGGCCCGGCGGCACGGGGCTCATGGCCCGGCCGTGCCCCGCACGGACGACGCTCGGGCGATTACGCGCGGCTCGGGCGCCGTCGCCACCGTCGCGGCGGCGGCGTCCCCGCGCAACCGGCCGAGCAGCAGCTCCACCGCGTCGGCCGCCGCCCGGTCCAGATGAAGGTCGACGGCGGTCAGCGGCGGCTCGCAGGTACGGGCGCGCAGACCGTCGTACCGGGTGACGACCATGACGTCGTCCGGGACGGTGCGCCCGCTGTCGCGGATCGCCCGGACCGCGCCCACCGCGAAGGCGTCCACCAGGGCACACACGGCGTCGATGCCGGGGTGCTCGGCGAGCAGGGCCGCGCACCGCTCGTAGCCGGCCTGCTCGCCGCCGGCCTCGGGCACGGTCGCCACGATCGGCGCCCACCCGCGCTCCCGTGCCACCCGCTCGAAGGCGGCGCGTGCGTCGACCGACGAGTGGCGCGCTCCGGAGCCGATGATCAGGGCCGGCTGCCGGGCCCCCTGCTCGTGCAGATGGGCCAGCAGCAGCTCCGCGACGAGGCCGCCGCGCAGATCGACGTACGGTGCGTCCTCGTCCGGTGACACGGGCCGGCCGAGCGCCACGTACGGCAGGCCGCGCTCCTTCAACTGCCCCGCCGCCGCGTCGTCCACGTCGGGCTCGACGACGATGGCCCCGTCGATGTCGACCGAGTACAGCGCGGACGTGGACTGCACGGGCGGCACGAGCACCAGCGCGTAGTCGTGCAGCAGGGCGCTCTCGGCGGCAGCGGCCGCCACCTCCATGTAGAACCCGAGCCGGGACGGCCCTCCGGCCACCGCGAACGGCATGGAGGAGGCGAGCGCGATGGCCCTGGCCTGCCCGCGCCGCAGCCGCTGCGCCCGCAGGTTCGGCCGGTAACCGAGCTCGGCGGCAACCTGCTTGATGCGTTCCCGCGTCCGGGGGTCGACCTTGCCGAGCCCGTTGAGAGCGTGCGAGACCGTCGTGCGCGACACCCCGGCGACCCGCGCGACATCGGCGATCGTCGGCGGCCTCGGGCCGGAACCGGTGGTGGGCATCTGCGCGGACGCTCCTCGCGTGCTGAGGACGGATGACACCCCCTATCTTCGCCGAAACGCCGCGGCGGCCGCCCCGGGCCCCCGGGACGGCCGCCGTGGTGAACCCCTACGACTCCTGCGTCAGCGGCTCGATCCACAGGGACCGGTAGCGCACCTTGTTCCCGTGGTCCTGGAGGCGGATGGCGCCCGCCGCCGGTCCCTCGGGCGCGCCCGCGCCGGTGATCGCCACGTCGTCGTGGACGGTCGTGCCGTTCCACACCACCGTGACGCGCGCGTCCTCGGTCTTGGCGCCCTTGTCGTCGAAACGGGCCGCGCGGAAGGTGATGTCGTACGTCTGCCAGGTCCCGGGGGGCCTCGCGGCGTTCACGTCCGCGGCCTTCTGCTGGTCAGGCCCACCTCGAGCCCCCGCTCGCGCAGCGCGTCGGCGTAGGGGCCGGCCAGATCCCGTGCGGCGGGCGTGCGGCGTACGACGTCCACGTCGCCGAGCGTGGTGTCCCGCACGGCCACGCCGTCGTGGTGACGGGCCGTCAGTACCGCCTGCCTCGCGCCCACTCGCGCGAACAGCGCCGCCCATTCCCGCGGGTCGTGCGCGCGGCGTGAAGCGGTCCAGCTGCTTCATGTACTGCTCGTGGGAAACCTGACCGGTGTGGAACGCCCAGGACTCGGGCGCCCCGTCGACGGCGTAGACGCCGTAGTGGACGAAGGATCCCAGCTTCGCGTCGCGGAACCAGGACCGCACGGGCATGGGGGCGACACCTCGGTCGCGGTGGCGGGAGGGGCGGCCGTGCGCCGCGCCGCGCCGACGCCATGCCGGAGGTGGGATCCGATGCGTGGGGCGCGCTCACCTCCACTGGTCGTTTCTCACCGGGAGTCGGAGACGGAGGCGCACCTTGCGCCGTCACACCGGGTGTCCCCGGATGACGGCGCGCGGCCCCTCACGCCGTCAGCGAGGCGATCGTGGCGTCGAGATCCGATTCCTTCGGCCGGTTGTGGGGCAGCTTGGCCAGGACGTGGGCCATGCCGCAGGTGTCGGTGAGGGCGGAGAAGACCAGGCCGCCCGCGATGCCCGCGGACAGCAGCCGGGCCGCGGGCCGCACCCGGCCGAGGGCGAGACCCGCCAGGACCAGCGAGCCGGCCGCCAGTCGGACCTGCCGCTCCATGGCCCACGCGGTCCGCGCCCCGGCCGGCCGGTGCAGATCGTGACCGAGCTCGGCCCAGCCGTCGGTCCCCCCGGTCAGTGTCGCCGCGGTGATGCCGTGCCCGGCGAGGGTGTCGCACGCCTGGGCCGAGCGGGCGCCCGAGGCGCACACGACCAGCAGATCGCCGCGCTCGGCCGCGGTCTTCAGCGCGGGCAGCGCCCGGTCCAGACGGTCGAGAGGGATGTTGTGGGCGCCGGGCAGATGGCCCGAGGCGTACTCGCCCGGTGTGCGCACGTCGACCACGGTCAGCTCGTGCAGTCGGGGGCGGGCCTCGGAGGGGGTCAGGGCGGAGCTCGGCATGGTCGATCCCTCTTCCTTGTCTTCCATGTGTTCCTGGTCGGACGTACACCCCACTGAACCAGGTGTCCAGGGGACGTCCGGCGCCGGGACCCGTGGCTCCGGCCGAGATCCGCCCCAAAGACCCTCCGGACTAGGAAGGCCCGTCCGACGGCAGGTCGCGGCTCTGCGCCAGTCGTTCGCCGAGTCGCCCGCGCAGCGTGCGGGCGAGCGCGGTCGTGGCCGCGGTCAGGAAGACGAAGGTGTAGAGGATCTGGATCATGGTCACCACGCGCGCCGTCTGCCCGGAGGGCGTGATGTCCCCGTAGCCGACCGTCGCCAGGGTGGTGACCGTGAAGTACAGAGCGTCGACCCGGGTGGCGAGACCGTCGAACTGGCCCGGCTGCTTCGCCAGTGCGTAGTACGCGCCGGCGAAGATCGTGATCGACAGGCACATCAGCAGCGGGATCACGATCCCGGGCCTGGCCCGCGTGCCGCCGACGACGACGTCGCGGATCTGAACGAGCAGCAGAACGCCGACGCCGGTCAGCGCCAGGACGAAAACCGTCCAGCTCGCGACCGGGCGGTGCGGGCCGATCTCGTCGAGCGGCAGCACGAAGTACGCCGAGGTCATGGCGGTCACGGCGACGACAGCGAGCAACCGCCACCGTGCCGGCGTCGAGCGGCCCGGGCCGCTCGACGCCCGGCGCGGGCTCGGCGTGTCCGTCATGGTGCCTCCCGGAACCGGCGTCCGCACCAGTCAACGCCCGTGCCGCCCCGACACGCCCCACCTGCTGCGGAAACCGGGTGAGACCGGCCGTCGCGGGCCCGCCGCCGTCACCCGTCCGGATTCCTCCGCATGGCGCAGGGGGCTGCGTCGCCGGACGCTCGAAACCCCGCACGCGGCCGCGTACGGGGACCCGGCGCAAGGAGTGATCATGGTTCAGCAATCGTCCCCGGTCGGCACCAGGCCGCCCGCACCGGACCCGGCCGAGGGCTGGGTGACCGGCGGAGTCGTCTTCGCCGGCGTCCTCATGCTGTGCGGCGGCATCCTGGCCGTGCTCCAGGGCATCGCGGGGATCTTCGAGGACGACTGGTACCTCACGGTCGGGGACTACGCGTATCGGGTCAGTCTCACCGGCTGGGGCTGGATCCATCTCATCGTCGGCGTCCTCGTCGCGGCCACCGGCGCAGGCGTCCTGAAGGGCGCCGAGTGGGCCCGGGTCACCGGCATCCTGCTCGCCTCGTTGAGTCTGATCACGCAGTTCCTCTTCCTGCCGTACGCCCCGATCTGGGCGGTGATCATGATCGCGCTGGACGTGTTCGTGATCTGGGCGCTCGCCGCGTACCGGAGCCGCGGCCGGGTGATGTGACGGACGGTGTCCGCCGCAGGTCCGGCGAACTCACCGTCGCTCGCGCTGAGTTCGCCGGACCGTCCCGCCCGCCGGGCCGGCTGCGCGGCCCACGCGCCGGGCGCGGACCGGGCGCGATCCGCCGCGACAGATCGGTCCGAAGGGCTGCGACGCACGCCGGTGGGGAGGGAATATGGGAGGTATCCCGCCATCCGGTGTGAGGACGTGAGCGAACGGCCGTGCCTGTGCATCGTGACAGGGGAAGGAGCGATTGTGGGCAGCGCTGACCTGTTCCGTGCCGGCCTCGCAGCAGACCGCCGTACGGACGCCGCGCTGTCCCCGCCGGGCGGGCTCATGGACGTGCTCGCGGTCGCCGCCGTCGTCCTCGACTCACAGGGCCGCATCGTTCTGTGGAGCCCGCAGGCGGAGCAGCTCCTCGGCTACACCCCGCAGGAGGCACTGGGGCAGTACGCCGCGCAGCTGCTGGTCGCCGACGAGCACTTCGACCTGGTGCTGAACCTGTTCCAGCAGGTCATGGAGAGCGGCCAGGGCTGGGAGGGCGTCTTCCGCGTGCGGCACAAGGACGGCTCCACACGGCTGCTGGAATGGCGCAACATGCGCTTGCAGGACGACCTCGGCGGCTACTACGCCCTGGGGCTCGCCACCGACCAGCCGACGCTGCGCCGCGTCGAGCGGGACCTGGCGCTGTCGGTGCGCCTGGTCGACCAGTCGCCGATCGGACTCGCCGTGCTCGACAGCGACCTGCGCTACGTGGCGGTGAACCCCGCCCTGGAACGGATCGGGGGGAGGCCCGCCGGCGCCCTCATCGGCCGCAGCATCCCGGAGACGCTGCCGTTCGGCGACGCCGACAGCCTGGAGGCCGCCATGCGAGAGGTCCTCGCCTCCGGTGCGCCGCTGCTGGACCGGCATGTGCTCGGCCGGGTCCCCACGGACCCGGCCGGTGAGCGCGCCTGGTCGGTGTCCATGTACCGGCTGGAGGACCCCGGCGGACGCGTGCTCGGGATCGCTCTCTCCGTCGTCGACGTCACCGACCGGCACCGCGCGGCCACGGAGGCGGAGCGGGCGCGCCGGCGCCTGGCCCTCGTCGCCGACGCCTCCGTACGCATCGGGACGACCCTCGATCTGGAGCAGACGGCCCGCGAGCTCGCCGACGTGGCGGTGCCCGAGCTGGCGGACGTGGCCGCCGTCGACGTCCTCGACAGTGTCCTGGCCGGCCCCGACGGCCGTCCGGACCGCAGGGGCGACGACGAGCCGATGCTGATCCGCGCCCTCGCGGTCGCCGCCGCCTACCCCACCGTCGCGGTCGACGCCGCCGACCGCCCCGGTGAACTCGCCCGGTACGACGCCGGACGCCTCGTCACCCAGTGCGTCAACACCGCACGCCCCGTCACCATCCCCCGACTCGGCGAGCAGGACCTGCGCGACATTGCCCGCGACAGCCAAGCCGCCGGAATCCTCGCCGAGGCCGGTGTGCACTCCTACATGGCCGTGCCGCTGATCGCCCGTGGCGAGGTCCTCGGCGCGCTCGACCTCAAGCGGGCCCGCAACCCGGACCCGTTCACCGAGGACGACGTCCTGCTGGCGACCGAGTTCGCCTCACGCGCCGCCGTCTGCATCGACAACGCGCGGTGGTACCGCCAGCAGCGCCAGACCGCGCTCACGCTCCAGCGCAGCATGCTGCCCGAGACGCCCGAGCACCTCGTCGGCCTCGAAGTGGCCTCCCGCTATCAGCCGGCCCGCGCGAACAGCGAGGTCGGCGGCGACTGGTTCGACATCATCCCCCTGGACAGGGAACGCACCGCCCTGGTCGTCGGCGACGTGATGGGCAGCGGGATCAACGCCGCCACCGCCATGGGCCGGCTGCGCACCGCCACCCAGACGCTCGCCCGGCTCGCCCTGGACCCCGCCGTCGTGCTGCGCCACCTCGACGAGATCACCGCCGGACTCGACCCGTACATCGCCACCTGCATGTACGCCGTGTACGACCCGCACCGCGCACAGTGCTGCATCGCCAACGCGGGCCACCTGCCCCCGGTCCTGGTGCGCAGCGGATGCGCGCCCCGGCTGCTCGACCTGCCCACCGGCACCCCCCTCGGCGTCGGCGGCGTCGCCCTGCGCAGCATCACCGTGGGCATCGACCCCGGTGACGTGCTCGTCCTGTACACGGACGGCCTGGTCGAGACGCGCGACCAGGACATCGACGTCCGGCTGAACATGCTGCTCGGCCTGCTCCAGACCGCCGACGCCACGCTCGGGGAGACCTGTGACCGGCTGCTGCACGCCCTGCGCCGGCCCGACGCCTCGGACGACGTCGCGCTGCTCATCGCCCGCGTGACCGGCTCGTAGCAGCGGCTGGCCCGCGTGCCGCGGGGTGCCGGGCGCATCCACCGGACACGCCCGGGGGCGGTGATGACACGATGGCGGAGCGGTGCCGCGCTGATCACCGCAGGTCCCCCGTAGGCAAGCACGACGCGAACGAACAAGGAGGACGGGCCGTGCCCGCTCCCCGGATGAGCACGACACCTCTGCCAGGCATCGGAGTCCAGTACGACCTCACCACCCGCGAGCACCGGCACCTGTCGGTCATCGCCCACCGCGACGGCACCCGCTCGGTGAACGTCTACCGGCCCGACGACCCCGACGCCTGCGAGCAGTCCGTGCATCTGACGAGTGCCGAGGCGGCCTCGCTCATCGACGCCCTGATGCCCGACCACCACAGCTCCAACGTCCTGCACACCACCGACCTCGGCCTGGTCGCCGAGCGCGTCGAGGTGTCCGCACACTCCGTGTGGAACGGCCGTGTGATGGGCGAGATGCGGCTGCGCACCGAGACCGGCGCCTCGGTGGTGGCCGTACTGCGCCGGGCCGAGGCCATCCCCTCGCCCGGACCGGACTTCCGGCTGGCCGGCGGGGACACGCTGATCGTCATCGGCACCCGCGAGGGCGTCGAGGCGGCCGCGGCGATCCTCGGACGGGAGTGACCGGTGCACTCCGCGGTATTCCTCATCGAGTTCGGCGCGATCATCCTCGGCCTGGGACTGCTGGGCAGGGTCGCGGGGCGGCTGCGGTTCTCGCCGATCCCGCTGTACCTGCTCGCCGGTCTCGCCTTCGGCACGGGCGGCCTGCTGCCCCTCGGCGCGAGCGAGCAGTTCGTGGCGATCGGCGCCGAGATCGGCGTCATCCTTCTCCTGCTGATGCTCGGCCTCGAGTACACGGCGAGCGACCTGGTCTCCAACCTGAGGACGCAGTACCCGGCCGGCCTCGTCGACTTCACGCTCAACGCCCTGCCGGGCGCGGCGGCGGCGCTGCTGATGGGCTGGGGCCCGGTGGCGGCCGTCGTCCTCGGCGGCGTCACGTGGATCTCGTCGTCCGGCGTCATCGCCAAGGTGCTCGGGGATCTGGGCCGGCTCGGCAACCGGGAGACCCCGGTCATCCTCAGCATCCTGGTCCTCGAAGACCTGGCGATGGCCGTCTACCTGCCGATCATCACCGCCCTGCTCGCCGGCGTCGGCCTCGCCGCGGGCAGCGTGACGCTGGCGATCGCGCTGGGCGTCGCGGGCGCGGTGCTGTTCGTCGCCGTCCGCTACGGGCGGCTCATCTCCCGCTTCGTCAGCAGCGACGACCCGGAGAAGCTGCTGCTGGTCGTGCTCGGCCTCACCCTGCTGGTGGCGGGCATCGCGCAGCAGCTCCAGGTCTCGGCGGCGGTCGGCGCGTTCCTCGTCGGCATCGCACTGTCGGGCGAGGTGGCCGAGGGCGCGCACACGCTGCTGAGCCCGCTGCGCGACCTGTTCGCCGCGGTGTTCTTCGTCTTCTTCGGACTGCACACCGACCCGACGAGCATTCCGCCGGTGCTGCTGCCCGCCCTGGTGCTGGCCGTCACGACGGCCCTCACCAAGATCGCCACCGGATACTGGGCGGCGAAGCGCGCGGGTGTCGGGCCCAAGGGCCGCTGGCGCGCGGGCGGCGCGCTGGTGGCGCGCGGCGAGTTCTCCATCGTCATCGCGGGCCTCGCGGTCTCGGCGGGGATCGAGCCGTCGATGGGTCCGCTGGCGACGGCGTACGTCCTGATCCTGGTGGTCGTCGGACCGCTGACGGCGCGTTACACGGAGCCGGTCGGCCTCTGGCTGACGTCCCGGCGCCGCCGGCCCGTCACCGAGCCGGTTCCCGAGCCGGTCAAGGTGGAGGCCCGCGACTGACATCGCGCGCCGGCCCGGCGGTGGCCGTGGCCCGGGTCCGCGGCCCCGCGGCCACCGCCGAAGGCCCACGGCGCGTCCGGAGGTCCGGGCCTTCGCGTCCGGCTTCCCGTTCGTCCGGACGGCGGCCCGGAGCCCCGCGCGTCCCACGGGAATCGGATGTCGCTGTCGATCAGAGCGCGCCCCACAGGTGGGCCCTGGTGCGCAGATGGTCGTGCACGAGCGCGAGCGGGGGATGGACCAGGGCCCCCGCGCGGACCGCGAGATAGAGCGTGTTGAGCGGTGGTGCGGCCGGTTCGTGGAGGAGCTCCACCGACCCGGCGGCGACGGCCGGTTCGGCCAGGTAGCGGGGGAGCGCGCTGACGCCCGCACCCGCGACGACGGCGGCGAGCACGGCCCGCAGATCGGGGACGGTCACGGCGACGCCGTTCGGCGGACGCCGGCCGAACTCGCTCAGCCAGTAGCGCCTGACGATCGGCAGGTCGTCCGCGTACGCGACGAGGGGCAGGTGGGCGAGCGCGCCCGGCGGGTCGGCCGCCAGCCGCGCGGGGTCGACGGTGCGGGCCAGCGTCGGCGGTCCGACCAGGACGAACTCCTCGTCGACGAGCGGTGTGGCGACGATCTCCTGCTGCGTCGGGCGCACGGCGGACACCACGAGGTCGACGCGCCCCGCCGACAGGGCCGCCAGCAGGTCCGCGGCGAGTCCCAGCGTCACCTGCAGGCGCAGCCCGCGTGTGGTGAGCGGGGCCAGCGTGGGCAGCACCCGCAGGGCCATCAGCTCGGCGGCGCCCGCGATGCGTACGGTGCCGACATGGGCGGCGCCGTCGCCCGAGGTGTCCAGCGCGGCGCGGAGCTCGTCCAGATGCGTGCCGATCCGTGCGGCGAGATCGGCCGCGCGTGCCGTGGGCGTCGCCCCCTTGCGGGAGCGTACGAACAGCGGCTCGCCCAGCTCCTGTTCCAGCCGTGCCAGCTGGCCGCTGACCGCGGGCTGGGTCAGGCCCAGCCGCTCGGCGGCCGCGGAGAGGGAGCCGCAGCGGTAGATCTCCAGGAAGGTCGACAGCAGATCCAGCGCGGGCACGCAACCCTCTTTCCATAAGGGAACTTATGACCTCCATGATGCCCGCGGATGGCGTCGGGTGAAAGCTGTTGTTGTCCGCTTCGAGGCCTCAACAACCGACATCCATCAGCGAAGGACCCATTCCTCATGTCGAAGATCCTTATGGTCGTCTCCGGTGCCGACAGCCTGGAACTGGCCGACGGCTCCGCCCACCCGACCGGTTTCTGGGCCGAGGAGGTCGCCGCGTCGCACGAGGTGCTGCGCGCCGCGGGCCACGACGTGACCATCGCGACGCCGGGCGGCGTGCGGCCGACCCCCGACCCCATCAGCCTGGACGCGCGGGGCGGTGTCGAGGAGGAGGACGCCCGCCGCCTCACCGCCTACCTGGCGGCCATCGACGCCGACCTCGCCGCGCCGCTCGACCTGGCCAAGGTCTCCGCGGACGACTACGACGCCGTCTACATCCCCGGCGGCCACGCGCCGATGACGGACCTCGCCGACAACGCCGACCTCGGCCGGCTGCTGAACGACGCCGACCGCGGCGGCAGCGTCGTCGCGGCCCTGTGCCACGGGCTGGCGGCACTGCTGAGCGCGCGCAGGGAGGACGGCTCGTTCACCTTCGCCGGCCGGGAGGTGACCTCGTTCAGCGACGAGGAGGAGCGCCAGGGCGGGCTCGGCGACCGGTCGCCGTACTTCGTCGAGTCGCGGCTGCGCGAGTTCGGCGCGAAGGTGACCACCGGCCCGGCGTGGTCGAGCACCGTGGTCGAGGACGGCAATCTGATCACCGGCCAGAACCCGCAGTCCAGCACGGACACGGCGCGACGCGTCGTGGGCGCGCTCGCCACGCGCTGACACGGCTCAGCCGGCGTCGGGAGCGGGCTCCAGGGTGAAGGAGTGTCCGGCCGGGTCGGCGTAGACGCGCGCATGACCCGGGCCGGGCCCGGCGCCGTTGTCCACGGGCACCGCCCCGAGGCTCACCGCCTCGCGCTCCGCCGCGTCGAGGTCGGCCTCCGCGACCCGGATGTACAGATGGGACTGCTGGGAGTCCTCGGGGCGCGGCCAGCTCGGCGGCGCGTACCCGTGGTCGCGCCGCACGGCGAGCACCACACCGTCCTGCCCGCCCACCTCCACGAGGTCCGGATCGTGTCCGGCGCGGACCTCGGCGTGGAGCAACGCGGCGTAGAAGTCGGCGAGTTGGCGGGGCTCGGCCGAGTCGAGGACGAGAACTGCTGTCTTCGGAACCGTCATGCGCTCCGCCTACCCCGGCCATCCCGCCGCACACGACGGGGCGGCCGGGCGGTGCCCGATGCTGAACGTCGCCGACGTCGGCGGCCGGGCGGGCGAGGAGGTCAGCGGCCGGACCTCTGCCTGGGGTGCGCCGCAGTGCGCGGGCGAGGCGGTGTCCGCCTTCGAGTGGGCGAAGCCCGCCCGGTCTCCGCGGCGCTCCCTGCCATGGCATGCGGTGTATGCGCTCGTGCGAGGAATCGCCCCGGGATGCGGCACCGGTGGGTGGCACCCGAGAGCGTGTGTCGGCCGTCGTCCGGCGGGGAGGGGGGAGCCGGACTGCCCGGGTCGGCAGTCGTCCGCCGCCGGGCCTGGGGCGGCGCTGCGCCGCGCTCACCGGTGGGTGGCACCCCGAGACGTGTGCCGGCCGTCGTCCGGCGGGGAGGGGGGAGCCGGACTGCCCGGGTCGGCAGTCCTCCGCCGCCGGCCTGGGGGGCGACACTGCCCCGCCCTCCCCGGTGGGTGGCACCCCGAGACCGCGTGCCGGCCGTCGTCCGGCCGCGGAGTCGAACTATCCCGGGTCGGCAGTCGTCCGGCGGCGGCGCTGCGCCGCGCTCACCGGTGGGCGGCACCCCGAGACCGTGTGCCGGCCGTCGCCCGGCGGGGGGTGCCGGACTGCCCCGGTCGGCAGTCGTCCGCCGCCGGGCCTGGGGCGACGCTGCCCCGGCCCGCTCGCCCGCGGCTGCCGCTCGGGTACGGAGTGCGTCGCTGCGGGGTTACCGTTTGCCCGAGCGGGCACCATGCAGGGCACAGCCGTGCGGTGGCACGGGAGGCGTGGGCTGCACCGTGGCGACACGGTCACGCACAGTGCTCGCCGGGCTCGCCTCCTGCCGCCGCAGGGGGGAACATGGGTTCCGGGACGCGGCCCCGCCAGGGTCCGCGGATCCCGGTGACAGGTCCCAGCCGAGCCCCCGACAGCCGGACATGGTGATGAACGACAAGACGACCCCGGCCCGGTCCGCGACCGCAGCGCAGAGCGCGGCGGTGTTCGGCGCGCCCTGCTGGGTCAGCCTCATGGCCCGTGACCTCAACGCGGCTCAGGACTTCTACGGGGCGGTGCTCGGATGGGAGTTCCGCAAGGGCAGGCTCGGTGAGGACTTCAGCGTCGCCCTCTCCGACGGCGCGCCCGTCGCCGGTATCGGCGCCCTCGCCCCCCGCCTGACCGTCGCCGTCGCCTGGACGCCGTACTTCGCGGTCCAGGACGCCGACGAGGCCGCCGGCCGGATCAGGGAACGCAGCGGCACGGTCGCCGTCGGCCCCCTCTCGCTGGCCACCGGCCGCGGCCTGCTCGCCGCGGACCGCGACGGCGCGGTGTTCGGCATCTGGGAGGGCGAGCTGGTCAGGGACTGGCCCGCCTGGCAGGACAACGCGCCCGCCTGGATCAGGCTGCTGGCCAGGGACGCCTTCGAATCCGCGATCTTCTACGGCGAGATCCTCGACTGGGCCTCCGACCGTGCCGGCTGCTGCGAGGTCAGCTACGCGGAGGACGCGGTCCTCCTCCACCGCTCCGGACGCGTCCTCGCCCGCCTCACCTCCGGCGCCGACGGCACCGCGATCAACCCCCTCCTGCACCCGCGCTGGCACGTCCACTTCGCGGTGAAGGACGTCGAGGAGACCGCCCACACGGCCCGCAGGCACGGGGCGACGCTGCTCGGCGAGCGCTCCACGGCGCGGGGGATGGAGGCAAGCCTGCGCGACCCGGACGGGGCGATCTTCACGGTCAGCTCGCTGGACGACGCGGTCCCCGGTCCCGACCCCTCCCTCGTCGGCCCGTAGAGCCCCTCGTCCCGGCCCGCAGAGCCGCGGAGCCGTAGAGCCCCGTACCGCTGAAGCACCGGCAGACGCAGGAAGGCCCGCCATGGAACGAGCCGCCGTCTTCGACGTGGACGGGACCCTCGTCGACACCAACCATCTGCACGTCGTCTCCTGGTGGGAGGCATTCCGGCAGTCCGGCCACCGCGTCGCCATGCACGACATCCACCGCGCCGTCGGCCTGCCCGGCGGCGACCTCGTCGCCCACCTGCTCGGCGACGACCGCGACCGCGACCAGGACGAGACCGTCAAGGCCGCCCACAAGGCCCTGTACGCGGCGTACTGGGACCGGCTGCCGCCTCTGGACCAGGCGGGGCAGCTGCTGCGCACGCTCTCCCGTTCCGGCTGGACCGTCGTGCTCGCGAGCTCCGCGTCGGGCGCCGAGCTCGCCGCCCTGCGGCGGGCCCTCGACGCGGACGACGCCATCAGCGCCATGGCGAGCGCCGAGGACGTCGCCGAGGGCAAGCCCGCGCCCGAGCCGGTCCAGCAGGCGCTGGAACTCGCCGGGGTGCCCGCCGAACGGGCCGTCTTCGTCGGCGACACCGTGTGGGACATGCGGGCCGCCCGGCGCGCGGGCGTGCTCTGCGTCGGCCTCCTGTGCGGCGGCATTCCCCGCGCGGACCTCGTCGAGGCGGGCGCGCACGCGGTCCACGACGACCCGGCGGATGCGCTCCGCTCGCTCCACACCGGCCCGTTCGCCGAGATCGTGCGCCGCACCACGGGTTGATCGCTGCCCGTCACGACGCGTCGATCCGCCGAGGTCGTGCGCCGGCCCACGGGCTGATGCGCGTGCGCACCCCCACGCGCGCCGACCCGTCGGCGGCCCCGCGCCGCACCACGACCCGCGCGGCAAGGCCGCCCGGGTGGTCAGTGCGCCCGGTGACCGGCCAGGGGCGCGGTGGCCTCCCCGCTGCCTTCCCGTACGCCCTGCAGGAACTCCCGCAGAGCGTCCACCGAGGTGTGCTCCGGTCGCCACTCGAGCTCCTCCCGGGCACGCGAGGAGTCCATCAGAGGCAGCCGCAGCACGGCTTCGAAGAGCTGCGGCGAGGCGGGCACGAGCCGCATCGCCCAGGCCGCGGCCAGCGCGGCGTGCACGGGCCCCTTCGGCACCCGTACCACCCGGGCGTCCAGCAGCTCGCCGAGCACCCGCGCGTCCACCACCGGATCGGCGGTCAGGTTGAACGCTCCGCGTGCGTCGAGGAGGACGGCCATGAGGTAGGCGCGTGCGGCGTCGTCCGTGTGCAGGACCTGGAACCGGAGCCCTTCGATGTCCGGCACCACGGGCACCAGCGACGGCCTGATCAGCGGTCCGGGCAGGAAGCGCCCCGCGAAGATGCGGCGCTGCTCGCTCGCGGAGCTCTCCTTGAACAGGAAGCCGGGGCGCATCCGCACCACCCGCACCTGCGGATGCCGCTCCTCGAAGGCGTCGAGCACCCGCTCCAGATAGGCCTTCTCACGGCAGTACGCGGCACCGGGCACGCCATGCGTCGGCCACGACTCGTCGACACCCGGCAGCGACTTGGGCCCGGGTGCGTACGCGCCCACCGACGAGGCGTGCACCAGCACCGGTACGCGGGCCGCGGCGACGGCGTCGAAGACCCGCAGCGAACCGAGGACGTTGCTCTGCCAGGTGGTGCCGGGGTCGTGCGTGGGCTGGAACCGCCAGGCCAGGTGCACCACCGCGTCCGCGTCCTCGAAATGCCGGGCGAGGTCCGCCGCCGCGTCGTCGGCGGACAGGTCGGCCGTCGCCCACTCCGTCCGCGACAGCCGCAGCTCCGGCATGCGCCGGGCCAGTCCGAGGACCGACGCGACACGCGAGTCCTCCGAGAGCGCCCGCACCACACTCGTGCCGACGTTCCCCGTCGCCCCTGTGACCACCACTCGCAGCCCTGTCGTCGTACTCATCGGGCCTCCGTCGTGCCGTCGTTCCGCAGTCGGATGTTCGGTCGCTTCCGGGTCCCCGCGGCAGCACAACCGAAACAGGTGGGACACGAGTGACCGGGATGAAAACCGCCGATGCGGGCACACGGGGATCACGGCCGGGCGACGACCGCCCGCACGAGACCCGAGGTGGCGACGATGGTGACAGCTGCGACGCCGGAGAGGATGCTCCCGCCCCGGCTGCTGCGCACCCCGGGCGTGTACGCCCCGCAGACCGACACCTTCCTGCTGGCCGACGCGCTGGCGCGGGAGACGCTGAGGCCAGGGGCCGACGTACTCGACGTCGGAACCGGCAGCGGAGCCCTGGCGCTCGCGGCCGCCCGGCGCGGCGCCCGGGTGACCGCCGTCGACACCTCCTGGCGCGCCGTGCTCACCACCCGCGTCAACGCGGCTCTCGCCGGTGAGCGCGTCGAGGTGCTGCACGGCGACCTCCTCGCCCCGGCGGCCGGCCGCCGTTTCGACCTGATCGTCGGCAACCCGCCGTACGTGCCCGCGCCGGACACCCGGCCGCCGCGGCGAGGCCCGGCCGTCGCCTGGGACGCGGGCCCCGACGGGCGCGCGGTACTGGACCGGATCTGCGACGGCGCCGCGGAGCTGCTGCGCCCCGACGGCGTGCTGCTGCTGGTGCACTCCGCGCTGTGCGGCGTGGCGCCCACACTGGAGCGGCTGCGCCGCACAGGGCTCGAACCGGTCGTCACCGACCGCGAGTGGGTGCCCTTCGGGCCTGTCCTGAGGTCCCGCGCCCCGTGGCTGCGCCGGCAGGGGCTGATCGCCCCTGGTGAGGACAAGGAAGAGCTGGTGATCGTCCGTGCCCACCGGATCTGAACGACCCTGCCGCATCACGCCGACCCGCGACGGCCCGCTGCTCGTCGAGGGTCCGGTCGACGTCGTCCTCGAGGACGGCGCCGTCGTCACCTCGGACCGTTTCACGGTGGCGCTGTGCACCTGCCGCCGCAGCCGGTCCTACCCCTGGTGCGACACCAGCCATCGACGGAAGGCCAAGGAGTGAGCGCCGTGCAGCAGGCCCCCACACCCCTCGGGCGGGGCACGACGGAGCGGGAACTGCCGCAGGCCCGCGGAGAGCTGTCGGGCGCCGTCCTGGACGCCCTGCGGACCTCGCCCGCCTTGGCGCGCCTTCCGGGCACCTTCGAGGCCGAACACGCCGATCCCCTCGGGGACGATCTGCAACTCGCGCTCTACGCCTGCTACGAGCTGCACTACCTGGGTTTCACCGGCGTCGACCCGGCCTGGGAATGGGACCCGGACCTGCTGCGGCAGCGCGCGGCCATGGAGGAGAACTTCCTGTGCGCCCTCCGCGCCGGCACCACCGGCCACCCGGACCTCGACGACGCGCTCGAGGCGCTGCTCGTCGAACCGGTCCGCGGCACCGGCGTCAGCCGGTACCTGCACGACGAGGGCTCGCTGTGGCAGCTGCGCGAGTACGCGGCCCAGCGCTCCCTGTACCACCTGAAGGAGGCCGACCCGCACGCCTGGGTCATCCCGCGCCTGCGCGGCCGGGCGAAAGCGGCGTTCGTCGCCGTGGAGTTCGACGAGTTCGGCGGCGGCCGGCCCGAACGCGTCCACGCCCGGCTCTTCGCCGACCTCATGGCCGATCTCGGCCTGGACACCGCCTACGGCCGTTACGCGGACGCGGCGTCCGCGCAGATGCTGGCGACGGTCAACCTGATGTCCCTGCTGGGACTGCACCGCGCCCACCGCGGCGCTCTGGTGGGGCACTTCGCCGCCGTCGAGATCACCTCCTCGCCCGCCTCCCGCCGCCTGGCCGCGGCGATGCGCCGCACCGGGGCGGGCAGTGCCGCCGAGCGCTTCTACGACGAGCACGTCACCGCCGACGCCGTCCACGAACAGGTCGTGCGCCGGGATGTCATCGGCGGACTCCTGGAGGACGAGCCCTCCCTCGCGCCGGAGGTCGCGTTCGGGATCGCCGCGACCGAGTTCGTCGAGGACCGCTTCGCCGAGCAACTGCTGGGCGCCTGGCGGCAAGGGGCCACCAGCCTGCGGACGCAGGTGTGAAATGACATGGCGCCGCCGCGTGCTGCGGTCCTGCAGTGACGGGCCGCTACCGAACGTGATGGTCCGCGTGGCGGAAAGGGGCGCCCCGGATCACAATGAGGCACCGGACGGACGTCGTTCCGCCGCGTGGCTGGGGGCCGCAGAAACCGGGAGACCACGATGCTGATGCCCGACACGAGCGTCATCACCAGGCTGATTGCCCGCTACCGGGCCCAGGAACACCACCTCCTCGCCGCTCCGCACGACGAGCACGCCCGAAGACGCTTCGAGGACACCGCGTACACGCTGTGCGTCCTGATGTGCGAGCGCACGGCCCGCGAGGCGGTGCTGGCGGCTGAACGCTATGTGCACCGTCATATCCGCTCCGGCGCGCAGCCACGGGGCGAGCGCGCGGCGTCCGGCGGCTGCTGACCGGACGGAACGTCGGCAGCGGCCGGCCGGACCGGCGAGGGAAAGCCGACCCGGACCAGGAAGGACCAAGGTGCTCGAAGTCCGCAGAGCGCTTCCCGAGTCCGTCGTCGGCCTCGTGCGCCGGCGCAAGGAACCCGTCGTCACGCAGACTCTGCGCTCCACCGCGGCGGCGACCATCTCCTACGTCGTCGCCCTGTACGCGGTCGACAGCACCGCTCCACCGCTGACGGCCCCCCTCACGGCGCTCCTCGTCGTGCAGGTGACCCTCTACTCCACGCTCACCACCGGCATACGGCGGGTCAACTCGGTGGTCGTGGGCGTGCTCATCGCCATCGGGTTCAGCGTGCTCGTCGGACTGAGCTGGTGGAGCCTCGGCCTGATCATCCTGGCCTCCCTGGTGGTCGGACACTTCGTGCGCGTCGACGAGTTCGTCCCCGAGGTCGCGATCAGCGCCATGCTCGTGCTCGGCGTGACCCAGGTCGCCGACACGGCCTGGGACCGGGTGCTGGAGACGCTGATCGGGGCCGTGGTGGGTCTGCTGTTCAACGTCGTGTTCGTACCGCCCGTGTGGACCGAGACGGCCGGTGACTCCATCGAGGACCTGGCCCGGCGCATGCGGCGGCTCCTGCTCCTGATCGGCGAGGAACTGACCCACCCCACGCCTGTCGAACGGGCCGCCGCCCGCCTCCACGAGGCCCGGCGGCTCGACAACGACGTCGCCGACGTCGACGCGGCCCTGCGGCAGGCGGAGGACAGCCTGCGGCTCAACCCCCGGGTCAAGGAAGGGCTGCTGCACCGCATCGTGCTGCGCACCGGACTCGACACGCTGGAGATCTGCGCGGTCGTCCTGCGGGTCCTTGCCCGCACGATCACGGACCTCGCCAAGGAGCGCAGGGACGAGGCCCTGTTCACGCACGAGGTGGGCGTCGCCCTCCAGGAACTCCTCGGCCATGTCGCCGACACGCTGGTGAGTTTCGCCGTGCTCGTCACCGCCACGACCAGCGGCAGCGCGGACGCCGCCGAGGCCCGGCTCACCGGAGAACTCGCCGCGGCCCGCACCAGCCGCGACAATGCCGCGGACCTGCTGCTGCAGGGTATGCAGGAGGTGCCCCGCCACTGGCAGCTCTACGGCGCCCTGCTGACCGAGATCGACCGCATCCTCGACGAACTCGACCTCGACCACCGCTCCCGGCGCCTGATGGAGGAGCTCGACCGTCACACCAGGGAGCAGCGGGCGCGCCGCCCGAAGCTGTCCGCACTGCTGGACCGGGCGCGCAACCGCAGGCAGCGCAGGACTCCCGCCCTCTGAGCGGACGCCGGGCCTGCCCTCTTCGCCGTCGCCGCGTGCGCAAGTGCCCGGCGGAGATCGGCAATCCACCGCCCGGTCACTGTTCCGTCAGGGCGGGGCGGCGGCAGCGGAGGTCCGGCGCGGCAGCCCGGTGGGACGAGGGAATCAGCCCTCGGGAGCGGACCGCACGTCGATCACGAAACCGTCGGCGGGGCGGGTGGGGATCCGGCTCAACGAAATGGACAGATCCTGTGGCGGCACCTCGTACACGAGCCGCGCCAGCCGCACGGCCAGCGTCGCCAGGAGCGCGATCGTGACGTCCTCGCCCGGACAGCGGTGGCCGGTCGCCGCGTCGCCGCCGCCCTGCGGGATGAACGCGTACGGGTCGGCGGGAGGGCCGGCGGCGAAGCGGGCCGGGTCGAAGGCGTACGGGTGGGGCCACAGCGCCGGGTCGTGCTGGTGCCCGTACACGTCGAGGACGACCAGCGTGCCCTCGGCGATCTCCGTGTCCTCGTAGCGCACGTCCGCCGGCGCCAGCCCGGCCACGAAGGGCACGAACGGGTAGAACCGGCGCACCTCGTGGGCGAACGACTCGGCGTACGCCGGATCGCCCGTGCGCAGTGCGTCGCGGTGCTGCGGCCAGCGGTGCAGCGCGTGCGCGGCGAACGTCAGATACCAGGCGACGGCGACGGTCGGGCGCACGATGTTCAGCACTTCCACCGCCGCCGTGTGCGTGTCGAGACGTCGTCCGTCCGCCTCGTGGTGCAGGGCGACGGCCCGCAGGGCCGAGCCGCGGGGCGCGCCGTCCTCGTCCGGGACGGCGTCGTCGCGCACCGCCTCGATGAGCTCCGCGATCCGCGCCTCCTGCCGGATGCGGGCCTGGCGCGCCCGCCAGTGCCTGGGGCCCGCCGTGGCGAAGCCGTCGACCATGGCCGCGAGGTCGTCCGCCACGGCCGGGACCTCGTCGTCGCCGAGCGGCATGCCCGCCCACGAGCAGGCCGCGCGGGTGATCACCCGCGCGGCCTCGGTGAACAGCTCCGTCCGCGTCGTCGTGGCCCAGGACCGGGCCGCGAGGTCCCACTCCGTGCCGGCGCGCTCCGCGAGAGAACCCACGGCCGCCTCGTCCTTGAGCAGGGACACCAACAGCGCCTTGCGCACCCGGTGGCTCTCGCCGTCCAGAGTGTGCACTGCCCCGCGTCCGAACAGCGTCTCCACCACGGGGCCGGGCAGCGCGGCGCGGCGGACGACGTGCCGTTCGTCGTAGAAGAAGCGGGCCGCGTCCACGCCGTGCAGCACGATGGCACGGCGGCCGAGGAAACGGGTGTGGACGGGCGCGCCGCCCTCCCGGCGGAGCAGGTCCGGGAGCCAGGCGTAGCCCTGGGTCAGAGCGGAGAGCGTGGCGTCGGGGCGCAGTGTCTCGCGGAGGTCCATGCGCTCAGAGTTCCCCGTCGAGCGGGTGAAATGCCCGCTTTTGCGGCATTACCGCTCATGCGGCGTCCCGCATGACCTCGTTGCGCAGCTGGTCGCAGCAGCGGCTGATGAGCCGGGACACGTGCATCTGAGAGATGCCGAGCGTCTGGGCGATGCTGCTCTGTGTCATGTCGCGGAAGAAGCGCATGTAGAGGATGTTCTGCTCCCGCTCGGGGAGGTTGCGCAGGCCGGGTTTGACCGCCTCGCGGTCGACGAGGACGTCGATCGCGGGATCGGCGGAGCCGAGCGTGTCGCCGAGGGAGTAGCCGTCGTCCGCGCCCGGCAGCTCGGCGTCCAGGGACAGGGTCGTGAAGCTCTCCAGGGCCTCCAGGCCGAGGAGCGCGTCCTCCTCGCACACGCCGGCGCGTTCGGCGATCTCGGCGACCGTGGGGGAGCGGCCGGAGATGGTCTGGGTCAGGTCCTGGCGCGCGAAGCGCACACGATTGCGCAGGTCCTGCACCCGGCGGGGTACGTGCAGGGCCCACATGTGGTCGCGGAAGTGGCGCTTGACCTCGCCGACGACGGTGGGGACGGCGAAGCTCTCGAAGGCGCCGCGCGAGGGGTCGTAGCGGTCGACGGCCTTCACGAGGCCGAGTGCGGCGACCTGTTGCAGGTCCTCGAGGGATTCGCCGCGGTTGCGGAACCGGCCGGCGATACGTTCGGCCATGGGCAGCCAGGCCGCCACGATCTCCTGCCGTAGTTCCTGTCGCTCCGGGCCGTCGTCGAGCTCGGCCATCCTCCGGAAGGCGTCTGCGGTGTCGGGGGCATCGGAGTGCGAGTGCTTGCCTTGTGCCAGCGTGCGCATGATGTCGGGTCTTCCTTGCAGGGTGTGGTGCCTTGAAGGATTCGACTCACCCGCAGAAGCGGCCCCTGGGCCGGGCTCCCGCACCCGGAGCGTCGGCTCCCGCGGGGTGTGCTCCGTCCGAAGCACAACACGCGGCTGCCCGGGACTTCACGCCCAAAACGTGTCACACAGGGCGCTTTTCTCGCCAGAAAGACGGGGTCACAGGGCGGCCGGCGACCGCACCGGCAGGTGGTACACGGCGAAGGCGTGCCCGATGACCGGCTGGGCGACGTTGCGCACCTTCACTCCGCCCGCGGTCAGGCCGTGCTCGGTGCCCAGATGCGCGTGCCCGTGCACCGCGAGGTCGGCACGGCCCTCGTCCACCGCCTCGGCCAGCAGATAACTGCCCAGGAACGGATAGATCTCCGGCGGCTCCCCGGCCAGTGTGTCCGGTACGGGGGAGTAGTGCGTCAGCGCGATGCGCGCGGCACAGCCGCGGTCCTCCAGCTCCAGCAGCGAACGGCACAGGTCCGCCGCGCACCGCCGGGTGTAGCGGACGAACGCCTTCATCTCCGGCTCGCCGAACTCGCCCGCGCTGCGCCCCGCGAACCCGCCGCAGAAGCCTTTCGTACCGGCGATCCCGAGCCGGGTGCCGTCGATGTCCAGCACGGTGCACGAGCCCTCGAGGACCGTGACCCCGGCCCGCTGGAGGACCGTGGTGACCTTGTCCTCCTGGTCGCTGTGGTAGTCGTGGTTGCCCAGCACGGCGACGACGGGGACGGGCAGACGCTCCACCTCCTCCGCCACCACCTGCGCCTCCTCCACCGTGCCGTGGCGCGTCAGATCGCCGGCCAGCAGCAGGACGTCGGCGCTCCCGCCGAGAGTGTCGAAGGCCGGACGCAGCGCACCCTGGCTGTCCGGGCCCAGATGGATGTCTCCGACGGCGGCTACGCGAATCACTCCAGCTCCTCGGGGCGTTCGGGGGCAGTCGCGCCGGCGATGACCAGATCGGCCCGCACCGGCAGCCCGCCGAGTTCGGCTTCGGCGATGCGCAGGATCTCGGCCCTGCACGACGCGCTGGACACGGTGCCGTTCAGGTGCACGTATCCACCACGCATGTCGATCTGGACGCCCAGTTCGGCGACGTCCTCCTCCGCGAGCCGCTCGCGCAACCGCGCGATGCGGTACTCGGATGCCTCGCGGCCGCTCATGGCACACCTCCCGGACCGCCGGTCCGCGGCGATATCACGTCGAGCCGTTCCAACAGATACAAGAACGCGTCCGGCATCGGGGAAGCCGTGTGTTCCCGGCGCAGCGCGTCCCAGTCGACGCGCTCGCGCAGCGCCCGCGCGACGGGCAGCAGCCGGCCGAAGTCGCAGTGGTGCTCGGACAGTGCCGCGAGTCTGCTGCTCATCAGGTCCGTCGGCGCCAGTACCGGCATGTGCACGGAGTCCACCGGCAGGATCTCCGCCCGGTCCAGCATCTCCTTGGTGACCGGACGGTGCGCCAGCTCGAAGATCAGGTCGATCTCCTCGCCGCCCGTCCTCGCCTTCATGAGCCAGTCCTCCGGTGGGGACACGACTTCGACCCCTCCCTGGGTGAGGGCCCGCACGACGCCCTCCGCGTCCTTGCGCCGCAGACAGAAGTCGGAGTCGTGCTGCAGGCGCAGCGGCACCCCGTAGGCGTACACGGCGACGCTCCCGACGAGGGCGAACGGGTAGCCCGACGCCTTGAGCAGCCCGGCCACCTCTTTGGTGGCCTGGAGGATGGCCTGCGTGTGGTCCTCGGGCAGCGGCTCGGCTTCGGTCCGGGTCGCCGGGGCCGCCGCGGTGTCGCCCGCACCCGCGACCCGGCCCGAGACGGGCCGCACATGCGCGGTGCGGGGAGTTTCCTTGATGGGGTTCATCGCCGGTGCTCCGATCCAACGTCGGGAACGTCATGTACCCCTTCGGCGGCTGTCGATCCATGGTCGCACCTGTCCGGGTGGAATTCGCGGGGGACCGGTGTGCCCGGGCGGCGGGAGGGTACCCGCACGGACCTCCGGTACGGCCGTTCCCACCGGCCCGTCGGCGCGCGCCGCACCGACGGGAGCAGTGGCGCGGCGGCCCGCCGGGCAACAGTCGAAGAGCCGGAAGGCGCCGGCACGAGTGTCGAGGAGGCGGGAGCCCATGGGTCCGGAGGCCACCAGAGGGGCCGGAGATCAGGCGGCCACCGGAGACGATCGGTTCGCTGTGACGACCGAGCGGCGGGCGGACGCCGTCGTGCTCACGCTCAGCGGTGAACTCGACCACGACACGGCCGAGCCACTGCGCGAGGCCCTGGGCCTGCACATACGCCAGGGAGCCCGGCGCATCCTCGTCGACTGCGGCCCGCTCGGCTTCTGCGACTCCACCGGCCTGAACGTCCTGCTGCACGCGAGGCTGGCCGCGCTGGAGTCGGGAGGCCGCATCGAACTCGCCGCACTGCGCCCGCCGGTGGCACGGATGTTCGAAATCACCGGAGCGTACTCGGTCTTCCAGGTGTACGCCGGCGTCGAGGAAGCGCTGGCGGACGAGCGGCCGGCATAACGGGGGGCCCGAATGAACAACACGACCCTCCGCGGCCCGGGGCAAACCCGCAGGCTGGCGCTGTACGGCACGAAGGGCGTGGTGACCCGGTGCCGCGACTTCACGCAGGACGCGCTGTACGACTGGGGGTGGACGCAGGCCAGGGACCTGATAGGACTCGACGACGAGAACGGCGAGGTCGTCGAGGACGTCCTGCTGCTCGTCTCGGAGATCGTGACCAACGCCTGCCTGCACGCGGGAGGACCGCGTGAGCTCGTGCTCCACCAGTCCGGGCCGCGGCTGCGGATCGAGGTCGCGGACGCCAGCCCCGAACCGCCGCGCCGCCGCATGCCGAAAGACCTCGCGCAGCCCGGCGGCCACGGCCTGATCATCCTGGAACGCCTCGCCCGTACCTGGGGCTCCGAGCGCCGCGGGCCGGGCAAGGTGGTCTGGGTCGAGGTACCGGTCCCGCCGCCCGCACACCGCAGGGGAGCGGCCGGAGGGGCGGGACCGGTGAGGCGTGACCCCCCGCCGTGATCCGAGGTGTGACCCCCCGCCGTGATCCCCGGAGTTGCCGTGATCCCCGGAGTTCAGGCGATGCCCGGGC
>NZ_JBFAOY010000034.1:17829-59597 GCF_040675505.1 Streptomyces sp. NPDC049597 | reverse complement strand
GGGGGGGGGCCCCCCTCGGGGGGGCCCCTACCCCCCCCCGGGGGGGGGGGCGGGGGTACCCCCCGGGCCCCCCCGGCCGGCCCCCCGCCGGCCCCGCCCGCGTCGTACGGGGTTCAGAAGCGGAAGACGACGCCGTCGGCTCCGTCCTTGAGGCAGCTGTTGCCGAAGGTGTGCGCGAAGGCGACCCGCCGGCCGTTCCACACGCCGTCCGCGGTGACCGTCACCGGGTCCCACTGCCTCGTGCACATGACGCCGCTGTCCGCGGCGACGATCGACTCGAACCGGGCTCCGCCGGCGCGCAGTTCGGCGCAGGCCTCGCGGGCGGCCGGGTGGGTGCCGGCCGCCGTGGGCATGCAGGTGAGGGTGACCGCGCGCAGCACGCTGCCGTTCAGGGCGTCGTCGCCGGCGGTCAGGGTGAGCACCAGCGCGGAGGGGGCGTACAGGCTCTGCGTGCCGGTCTGCGCCGCGCCCGCGCTGCCCGTGCCGGGCGCGACGGCGATCCCGAGCGCCGTGGTGGCGAGCACGAGACTCTTGGCGATGTACCGCATGTCGAACACTCCCTGGGGTGGTGGTTTCGGAAATCGGTTGGCGGCTGCCGGAAATCGGACGGGGAAGCCGGAGCGGAGTCTTGCTCACCTCCGGCGAGATCGCTTGCGCGCGCGACCGGAATCGGTCACCCTTTGTGACCCCTCATGGGCAGCTTGTGACTGCCGCTGCCGCACTGAGCAGCGGTTCAGTAGTGCGCCGAAACGGCCGAAGAAAGACGTCCCCGCTTGTTGATCAAGAAAATTTAAGGTGAATCGATCCTTGAATCATTGATTGAAAGGCGCAAGTGAACCCATGCCTTCCTCGTTCACCGTTGGACTGTTCCAGGGTGGCGGGGTTCACTGGGCAGGGGACCTGGGAGGTGCCATGGAACCGGTCGAAGCGCTGGACCGCGTCGCCTATCTGCTGGAGCGCACGCGCGCCGAGACCTATCGCGTACGGGCCTTCCGCACCGCCGCCGCGGCCCTCGCGGAGCTCGACCGCGACGAGATCGCCCGGCGGGCGGCGGCCGGGACGCTGGTCCGGATCAAGGGCGTCGGGCCCAAGACGGCCAAGGTCGTCGAGGAGGCGCTGACCGGCGAGACCCCCGCCTACCTGCGCCGCCTGGAGGAGGAAGCGGCCGCTCCACTCGCCGGCGGCGGTGCCGGGCTGCGCGCGGCGCTGCGCGGCGACTGCCATCTGCACTCCGACTGGTCCGACGGCGGCAGCCCCATCGAGGAGATGGGCCGCGCGGCGGCGGAACTCGGCCACGAATGGGCCGTCCTCACCGACCACTCGCCCTCCCTCAAGGTCGCGCGCGGACTGAGCGCCGAACGGCTGCTCGCCCAACTCGACCTGATCGAGCGCCTCAACGAGGAGTGGAAACCCTTCCGGCTGCTCACCGGCATCGAATGCGACATCCTCCCCGACGGCACGCTCGACCAGGAGCCCGCACTCCTCGACCGCCTCGACCTCGTCGTCGCATCCGTCCACTCCAAACTCCGCATGGACGCCCCGGCCATGACCCGCCGCATGCTCCGCGCGATCGAGAACCCCCTCACCGACGTGCTCGGCCACTGCACCGGACGCCTCGTCACCGGCGGGCGCGGCACGCGGCCCGAGTCGCAGTTCGACGCCGACCGCGTCTTCGCCGCCTGCGCCGAGCACGGCACCGCCGTCGAGATCAACAGCCGTCCCGAACGGCGCGATCCGCCCCTGCGGCTGCTGCGCCGCGCCCTCGACGCCGGGGTGTTCTTCGCGATCGACACCGACGCTCACGCACCGGGCCAGCTGGACTGGCAGATCATCGGCTGCTCCCGCGCCGAGGAGTGCGGCGTACCGCCGGAGCGGGTGATCAACACATGGACGGCGGACCAGCTGACGGAGTGGACCCGCACCCGCAGGCCGCCGGACGGCGGCTGAGCGCGCCCGCCGGCCGCGGGGCCCCGTCGCCGCCCCGGTCGGGCAGGCGACGATCAGCTCCCCGAGCATGCGGCGCTGCCGGGCGTGGTGCTTCGCCGCCGTCGGACCGCGGCCGGACAGGGCGTCCGGACCGATCCCTCCCTCACCCGCGCGAACGCAGCCTGGTCGGGCTCACCGTCCTGGTGGCCCACGGCCACCTGGACGAACTCGCCCTGCACGTACGCGCTGCCGTACGCGGCGGTCCGGCACCGGACGAGACCGGCGCGGGGCTGCTCCAGACCGCCGTCCGCCGCGGCGTGCCGGCGGCCGACGCGGCCTTCGCCGTGGGCGCGGCGCACGCTCGCCGAACCCGGTGACGGGGCACCCCGGCATCCTGAGCGGCCGCGCCCGGGCGCCGGGCGCTCCGGTGCGGAAAATGCGTGGCGCGGCGATCCGCCGTCCCGCTAGGGTGAGTTCACTGCTGCGCCGGCGGTCTTTCCGCCGGTGCTCCGAGCCGAGTACGACCAGGAGGTGTGACCGATGGCTGTCATGGCGATGGGCGCTGCCCGCATCCAGAAGACCATTTCTCCCACCCCTGTGGTCTCCGGCTGACCTCACCTTCCTCCTGGCGCGTCGAGCGCCTGCGCGCCGACGCGCGCCTGCCGGGGCCACCCTTGTGAAGGGTTCCCCTTGAATCTCTCTTCTGCCTCCGCCGCATCCGCACACCCCCTCGCCGCCTACGGCTGGGACGACGGATGGGCGCGGGAGTTCGCCCCGTACGGCGAGCGCGGGCTGCTGCCCGGACGCGTCGTGCGCGTCGACCGCGGTCAGTGCGACGTGGTCACCCCCGCCGGCCCGGTGAGGGCCGACACCGAGTTCGTGACACCCCGCGACCCGATGCGCGTCGTGTGCACGGGCGACTGGGTCGCCGTCGACGGGGACGGCGACCCACGGTACGCGCGCGCCGTGCTGGAGCGCCGTACCGCACTCGTCCGGTCCACGTCGTCGGAGCGGTCCGAGGGACAGGTCCTCGCCGCCAACGTCGACCACGCCGTCATCTGCGTCTCGCTCGCGGTCGAGCTCGACCTCGGACGGATCGAGCGCTTCCTCGCGCTCGCCTGGGAGAGCGGTGCGCAGCCCCTCGTCGTCCTCACCAAGGCCGACCTGGTGCCCGACGTCACCGCGCTGTCCTACCTCGTGCAGGACGTCGAGACCACGGCGCCGGGCGTGCAGGTGCTGCCCGTCAGCTCCACCACCGGGGAAGGCGTCGACGTGTTCCGCGCCATCGTCTCCGGCGGCACCAGCGTGCTGCTCGGCGTCTCCGGAGCCGGCAAGTCCACGCTGGCCAACGCCCTGCTCGGCGAGGACGTCATGGACGTGCGGGCCACGCGCGACGTCGACGGCAAGGGACGGCACACCACGACGACCCGCAACCTCCTCGCCCTGCCGGACGGCGGAGTCCTCATCGACACCCCCGGCATCCGCGGGGTGGGTCTGTGGGACGCGGAGACCGGGGTCGGGCAGGTCTTCTCCGAGATCGAGGAGCTCGCCGAGCGGTGCCGGTTCCACGACTGCGCCCACGGCGCGGAGCCGGGCTGCGCGGTGCTCGCCGCGATTGAGGACGGCACCCTGCCGGAGCGCAGGCTCGACAGCTACCGCAAGCTGGTCCGCGAGAACCGGCGGATCGTGGCGAAGACGGACGCGCGGCTGCGGGCGGAGATGCTGCGCGACTGGAAACTGAAGGGCGCTCAGGGCAAGGCGGCCATGGCCGCCAAGCGCGGCAACCTGCGCTGAGCCCCCACCGGTGCCGTGCCCCGGGAAGCCCCCAGGGGCACGGCACCGGCGTCAGCCGCCCAGCACGACGGCCACCCACGCGCCCACGACCAGCAGGCAGCCGACCAGTTCCACCAGCATGCTCGTGCCCGCCGCGCGCATCGCCGACCGCGTCGCCGCCTTCGCCTGGCCGTGGCCGCCCAGGCGCAGGCGCTCGCAGACGTAGATCCCGCCGATGAACCCCGGCACCGCCCCCACCACGGGCACCACCACGAAACCCACCAGTGCCCCCACACCCGCACAGAGGGCCGCCCGGCGGGTGACGGCCGCCCCCTTGAGCCTGCGCGGCGGCAGCAGCCACACGACGACCTGGTTGATCAGCAGGACCACGGTCGCGCCCACCAGCAGCGCCCACGCGGGTCCCGACAGCTCGTGCATCGCCCACCACAGGACCGCGGCCCACACCAGCCACGGGCCGGGCACTCCCGGCAGCAGCACGCCCAGCAGGCCCAGCAGCATCACGCCGCCGACCATCAGCAGCTGCCACACGCTCATGCGACCACAGTGCAGGATCAGTGACGTCCTCGCAGGTCGCGAGCCACCCACCCGTTCGCACAGGCATGCCACCCGAGCTGCAGGCGGGTGGTGACGCCCGTCAGTTCCATCAGGCCCTTGACCCTGCGCTGCACCGTGCGCAGGCCCAGCTCCAGCTGCTTGGCCACGCTCGCGTCCGTCATCCCGGCGAGCAGCAGCGAGAGGATCTCCAGATCCGTGGCATCCGGTCCCACGGCGGCGGTCTCGGTCACCGCATCGCCCCCGGCGCCCGGCCGCAGCGGCACCGCGTCGCGCCACACCGTCTCGAACACGCCCTTCAGCGACTCCAGCAGGCCGCCGGCCCGGACGACCAGCGCGGCCGGCTCCGCACCGCGGCCGGTCAGCGGCACCATCGCGAGTGAACCGTCGGCGACCACGAGCTCGGTCGGCACCCGGTCCACCACCCGGACCCGATCGTCGCGCCCGAGGGCGGCGGTCAGCTCCGAGGTGCCCTCGGGCGCCGTCAGCACCTCGCGTTCGACGACCAACCGGTACGTCACCCCGCGCGTCGCCGCCGTCTCCTCCGCCTCGTTGTCCATGCCGCTGACCGCGATGGGCCGTCCCGTGACCAGCGCACAGACCTCCTCGGCCGCGCCCCGCTGTAACTGGACGAAACGGTGCGAGACGGCCCTCGCGCCCGTCACCACCTCCACCAGGTCGTGCACGGCGGGCTCTTCCGACTCCGCGCGGGACTCCTCCGCCGGCAGCGCCGCCGCCGGCTCCGCCTGCCCCCGCTCGTGCCGCTGCCGGGTCAGGAGCGCTCCGAGCGCGACGCCCGGCGGAGCCGCCACCCAGCGTCCGGTGCGGGTGGAGGACTGTGCCGCGAGGCCCTGTTGCTCCAGCCGCCGCAGCGTACGCTCCGTCTCCGTCTCCGGCAGTGCGAGACGGCGCGCGAGATCGGTGATCTCCGCGGCTCCGAGCGCGACGAGCGCGCGGTAGGCCGTCTCCTGTCTCTCGTCGAGACCTATGGCTCCCAGCACGATGCCCCTCCCCGGACGTGCGCTTCCTCGCCCCCGTGGCGGAAGACGGCCACGGCGCGAACCCGCCGCGCACATCATCCCCCGCACCGGTCGTTCCTCTGCCGACGGCGCCACCGCAGCCCCGACAGCCTCCGGCGCCGGGCTGTCCTGCCCGTCGTCTCCGGCTTCCCCCGGGCGAGCTGATGTCCGACCGGCGCGTGCCCGCACGGCGGACACCGTTCGCGGGAGTCCTGATACGGCGGGGGGCGTGGCGCCGACCGCGCCGCGCGACGACTGCGGCAAGCCGGTGCTCGCGGCGGAGCGGCAGAGCCACCTCGTCGGTGTGGCCCTCACGCTGGGGCGCGACAGCGGAACTGTCGCCCGCACGGGGGACGTTGGGTGACATCGACAGCCTGCGACTGGTGCGCGACGGGGAGGGGATAGGGCAGACTGGGTTTCCGCTCGGGGTCTTCGAGATCCCGTCGGACGACGCGCTGTGTGAACTGTCGCTCAACCAAGCGGAGATCGCGCAGCCCGCCGCGGTCCGGAAGCGCTCGACCCAGCTGCTGACGGCCTGGAAGTTCCGCTCCCGCCTGGACGAGAGCGCGTACTCGCGAGGCATCCCGCCGCTCTTCCTCACCGGTCACACGGGTTACGAGCCCGGTGAACAGTCGCACGCAAAACCGAACTGACGGACTCCAAGGGCACTTCGTCACCCAGCTCGTGGTCGGCGCATACGCCGTGCGCCGCCCACGACGGTCCGCCGGGCAGTCTTCCCGTGGGGGGTTGGGCCGCCCGGCGGACCACCTTCACGGGTGGGATTCTTCTGGATGCCCCGTTTTCACCCGCCTTTGCGATGGACAATGACAGCATGAGCGAGCAGGGGGAGAGGCCGGGCGAGCCGACCGCCGAGGACGACTGGTGGAGCAGGCTCTACGACGACTCCGCGCCGGACACGGGCCCGGGCCCGACGCGCACGGACGACACGCTCGACACGCGCTTCGCCTCGGCGTCGGGCACGGTCTCCCGCCCCGGCGCCCGGGGGAACCGCATTCCGGCCTCGGCCGACATCCCGGCCCAGGCCGCCGCCACGCCGGACGGCCCGCCCGCCGAGGGCGGTTCCGGGCCGGCGTCCGAGGTCGGGGATTCGCCACCGACGGCGCTGCCGGGGTGGCCGCCGGACGGGTCACGCGTCGATGGCGGTCCGCCGCCGCCCCGGCGGTTGCCCGACGACCGGTCCGCGAAGGCCGGTCCGCGGCCGCCGTCGACTGGCGCTGTGCCGCCGACGGGTGTGCCGGGCGCTCCGGCACCGGACGGGCCGCCCGACGGTGGCGGTCGCGCGCCCGGAGTGGGCGGTCCGCTGCCGCCCCGGCGGTTGCCCGACGACCGGTCCGCGAAGGCCGGTCCGCGGCCGCCGTCGACTGACGCTGTGCCGCCGGCGGGTGTGCCGGGCGCTCCGGCACCGGACGGGCCGCCCGACGGTGGCGGGCGCGCGCCCGGAGCGGGCGGTCCGCCGCCGGCGGTGCCGCCCGCGCCTGGGGGAGCGCCCGCGCAGGGCGGTCTCCGGCCCGGGCGCGTGCCGGACGAGGGCGGTGGCCGTCGGCGGGCTGTCGACGCCGATGGGGGCGAGGCGCCGCCCGGCCCGGAGGGCGACGCGCGGCCGCGGATCGAGGTCGTCGGGGGCGGGCCTCCCACCTACGAGGCCGAGCCCACCGCGTTGCCCGCCGCCGAGGCGCTCGCCCTCGAGCAGCTCGTCCCCGACACCGTCCTCGACGGGGCCCGGTACGGCACGTACACCCTGCGCGCCGCCTCCGTGCGCGGCGATTCCGCTCGCTACCGCGGCGAACCCCGCCGCGACGCCCTGCTCACCGCCCGGTTCGGGACCGGACCCGCCGCCCTCGTGCTCGTCGCCGTCGCCGGCGGCAGCCGCCACGCGGAGAACGCCCGCCTCGCCGCCGCCGACGCCGTCCGCTGGATCGGCACGGCCGTCGGTCGCAGCCACGCGCGGCTCGCCGAGGACATAAGGGCCGGCCGCAGGGACGACCTCAAGTCGGGGCTGCACCGCCTCACCGACCGCGGCTTCGGCAGGCTCCGCGCCCGCGCCGCCGAACTCGGTCTGGAACCGGAGCAGTACACCGCCGGCCTCCGCTGCCTCCTGCTGTCCGCCGACCCGGACTGCCGTACCCGGGTCTTCTTCGGTGCCGGCCCAGGCGGGCTCTTCCGACTGCGCGACGGCGTCTGGCAGGACATCGAGCCGCTCGTCCCCGAGCAGGCCGACGGCGCGTCGGCCGAGACCCCGTACGGCGAGCGGCTCACCGCGGACCGGAACACCACCGCGCCCCCGCCGCCCGCCGATCCGTTCCGCTTCCGTGCCGGTGTCGCCCGCCCGGGCGACACCCTCCTGCTGTGCAGCAACGGTCTCGCCGAGCCCCTGCGGGGCGAGCCCGCGCTCGCCGCGGCGCTCACCAGGCGGTGGGAGGACTCCGGCCCTCCGGGCATGACGCAGTTCCTCGCGGACATCCAGCTCCGCGTCAAGGGGTACGCCGACGACCGCACGGCCGTCGGCGTCTGGGAGGCGTAACCGCACAGGCGCGACATGGCGGGCCGTGGGTTGATGGACGTTCGAGGTCCACCAGAAAGGGCACGCACCCATGGCCAAGCAGAACGTGGCGGAGCAGTTCGTGGACATCCTCGTCCGCGCCGGCGTCCAGCGGCTCTACGGCGTCGTCGGAGACAGCCTCAACCCCGTCGTCGACGCGGTCCGCCGCACCGCGGCCATCGAGTGGATCCAGGTCAGACACGAGGAGACCGCCGCGTTCGCGGCCGGCGCGGAGGCGCAGATCACCGGCCGTCTCGCCGCCTGCGCCGGTTCCTGCGGACCGGGCAACCTGCACCTCATCAACGGGCTCTACGACGCCCACCGCTCCATGGCGTCCGTCCTGGCCCTCGCCTCCCACATCCCCTCCTCCGAGATCGGCCTCGGCTACTTCCAGGAGACACATCCCGACCACCTGTTCCGCGAGTGCAGCCACTACTGCGAGATGATTTCCAGTCCGCAGCAGATGCCGCGCCTCCTCCAGAGCGCGATCCAGCACGCGATCGGCCGCAGCGGGGTGAGCGTGGTGTCGATGCCGGGCGACATCGCCGACCGGCCGGCCCCCGAGAAGACGATCGAGCACGCACTGGTCACCACGCGCCCCACGGTCCGTCCCGGCGACACCGAGCTCGACAGGCTCGTCGCCATGATCGACGAGGCCGACCGCGTGACCCTGTTCTGCGGCAGCGGCACCGCCGGCGCGCACGCCGAGGTCATGCAGTTCGCGGAGCGCATCAAGTCACCCGTCGGACACGCGCTCCGCGGCAAGGAGTGGATTCAGTACGACAATCCCTACGACGTGGGCATGAGCGGACTGCTCGGTTACGGCGCGGCGTACGAGGCCACCCACGAGTGCGATCTGCTGATCCTGCTCGGCACGGACTTCCCGTACAACGCCTTCCTCCCCGACGACGTGAAGATCGCGCAGATCGACGTCCGCCCCGAGCACCTCGGCCGCCGCTCCAAACTCGACCTCGCGGTGTGGGGCGATGTGCGGGAGACGCTGCGCTGCCTCATCCCGCGGGTGCGGGCCAAGACCAGCCGCCGCTTCCTCGACAAGATGCTGAAGAAGCACGCGGACGCCCTGGAAGGCGTGGTGAAGGCCTACACCCGTAAGGTGGAGAAGCACGTCCCGATCCATCCCGAGTACGTCGCCTCCGTCGTCGACGAACTCGCGGACGAGGACGCGGTGTTCACCGTCGACACCGGCATGTGCAACGTCTGGGCCGCCCGCTACCTCACCCCCAACGGCCGCCGCCGCATCATCGGTTCGTTCAGCCACGGCTCGATGGCGAACGCGCTGCCGCAGGCGATCGGGGCCCAGTTCACCGACCGGCGGCGGCAGGTCGTCTCGCTGTCGGGCGACGGCGGCTTCACCATGCTGATGGGCGACTTCCTCACCCTCGTCCAGTACGACCTGCCGGTGAAGATCGTGCTGTTCAACAACTCCTCCCTCGGCATGGTCGAGCTGGAGATGCTGGTCGCCGGACTGCCGTCGTTCGGCACCGCGAACCACAACCCCGACTTCGCGGCCGTCGCGCGGGCGGCCGGCGCCTACGGCGTGCGTGTGGAGAAGCCCAAGCAGCTCGCGGGCGCGCTCAAGGACGCCTTCCGGCACAAGGGGCCCGCGCTGGTGGACGTCGTCACCGACCCGAACGCGCTGTCCATCCCGCCGAAGATCCGCGCCGAGATGGTGACCGGCTTCGCGCTGTCCGCCAGCAAGATCGTGCTGGACGGCGGCGTCGGCCGGATGCTCCAGATGGCACGCTCCAACCTGCGGAACGTGCCGAGGCCGTGACCGCACGCGAGCAGGTGTCGCGGGAATCCCATGAGTGGCGCCCGGCGCGCGGGGCATGCATCCCCTGAACACATGCGCATCACGACTGGTTCCGACATGTGGGTGGGGGATCGATGGGTGAACGTCACGGGGGCGCCGGAGTGCGCGGACGCCTGCACCGCAGACTGGGCAGCGGTGATCTGACCGCCGTGCCCGAAGTGCGGCACGCGTTACGCGACCTGCTGGAGAAATGGCCGCAGCCGGACGCGGACAGCCCGGCGGACGCGGCGGACGTCGCCGAGCTGCTGGCCAGCGAGCTGGTGACCAACGCGCTGATCCACACCGACCGGGGCGCGGTGGTCACGGCCACGGTCGAGGACTCGCGGCTTCATGTGGAGGTCCGCGACTTCATGGCCGGACTGCCCGTCCCCGACGTACCGACCGCCGACCTCGGTACGTCGGGCAGGGGACTGGTCCTCGTGGAGAGACTCGCCGACGCGTGGGGCGTGCGTACGGCTCAGGGGGTGGGCAAGGTGGTGTGGTTCGAGCTGCACGCCGGGGCGGCCTGAAGCCCAGCCGCCCCGCGCTGCCCGGCCCTCAGCCGAACTGCCGCTCCAGGTCCTTCAGCTTGCGCTCCAGGGAGTCGAGACGCGGCAGCGTCAGGGTGTCGTCCTCGGCCGTCAGGTCCACGGTGACGGGCTCGGGCCCCTTCGGCCCGACGGCCTGCAGGGAGCGCCGGCCCCGCACGGGCAGGTGTCCGGACTCCGCTATGGCGGGCTCCACGACGGTTCCCGAGGACTCCACCATGGACCCGGCGAGCGGTGCCTGGGCCTGCGGGCCGCCCGCCGGGCCCCCCGCCGGTCCGAGCGCGGGGAGCTCCGCGGGGCGCACGGTCCGCCCCAGGCCCCAGGACCGGTGCTGCCGGTTGTATGCCTTGAGCTGGGCGCGCTCCAGCTTCTCCCGGTCGCGCCTGCGCATCCGGTTCCGCTCCTTCTCCCGCCGGTCCTCGCGCACCTCGTCGACCGCCTCGTCCAGGGTGCGTACGCCCTCCAGGAGCATCAGCGACCAGGCGGCGAACGTCTCCCGCGGGGCCCGCAGCCAGCGGACGATGCGGATCTGCGGCAGCGGGCGGGGCACCAGGCCCTGCTCGCGCAGCGCCGCCCGGCGGGTCTGCTTCAGCGCGCGGTCGAAGAGGACCGCGGCCGACAGGGACATGCCCGCGAAGAAGTGCGGGGCGCCCGCGTGGCCGAGACCGCGGGGCGCGTGCACCCAGTTGAACCACGCCGCGGCGCCCGCGAACGTCCACACCAGCAGGCGCGAGCCGAGCGCGGCGTCACCGTGGCTGGCCTCCCGCACGGCGAGGACGGAGCAGAACATGGCCGCCCCGTCGAGCCCGAAGGGAACCAGGTACTCCCAGCCGCCCGAAAGATTCAGGTTCTGCCGCCCGAAGCCCACGAGGCCGTGGAAGGAGAGCGCGGCGGCCACCGCGGCGCAGCAGAAGAGCAGTACGTAGGAGGCGCTGCCGTAGACGGCTTCCTTGCGTCTGCGTCGTTCCTCGCTGCGCTCCCAGGAGTCCTCGGCCGCGGCCTTGTCCCCGGCACGCTTGCCGCGCGTGAGCACTGCCACCGCCGCCAGGACCCCCACCAGCATCACGCCGCCCGGAAGCAGCCAGTCCAGCGATATGTCGGTCAGTGTCATGCGGTGTCCCTTGTATCGCGGTACGCGTTCGGCAGTCATATTGGCCGACGGGGCCGGACGTCCAAGGGGTTTCGCTGCAAGAGCACGCCAACGGGGCGCTCGGGCGCACGGATAGGTGCCTACCGGTCGAACTCGTCTGCGGGAAGGGAGTTGCGTTCGATTCACGGCCACTCGAAAGAGTGACGTGGCCCCGATGGCTCCGACCGGCGCCGCGGGGCGCGGGTCACTCGCCACGCAGCAGGCGTTCCACGCGGTCGGCATCGCAGGTGCGGGGGCAGGTGACGCAGGTGTCCTCGGGGCGCAGTGTGTAGAACAGGCAGCAGCTCGCCCGGTCGCGGGTGGGCAGGCGCTCGCCGGCCGGCCCGGTCAGCTCGCGGAAGCCGGCGGTGCCCACGTAGGGCTTGGCCGTGCCCGGCAGCAGCATCTCCAGCTCCGCGACGGCGCGGCTCTCCTCGCCGAGCAGATGTGCGATGTACCACAGGCCCTCGACGACCTCGTCCGTCACCATGCCCCACAGGGCGCGCCCGCCGCGCCGCATCCGGGGGCCGAAGCCGTCCAGGACGGGGCGGATGTGCTCGGCGACCGCGGCCCGGACCTCCTCCCGCAGCGCCTCCTCGTCCGGCACCACGCGGGCGCCGGGCAGGGTGGCCGCCGGGTCGTCCGGCAGGCAGGCGAAGGAGCTCACGCGGACCGCCATGCGCCCGAGAGCGCGCTGGAAGGCCACGTCCTCGACCGGCACCCTCGGGACCCGGCGGTGCAGGAACCAGGGGACGGTGATCAGCAGGCACGCCGGCCAGGCGTAGCGGTGCAGGCCGAAGCTGGCGACGACGTCCGGGCGGGCCTGCTGCCCGTAGTCCCGCAGCACCTGCGCGTTGTCCCAGGCGAGGAAGGAGTCGAGGCCCGGGCCGCCCGCGGCGAGTTCACTCGCACGGACCCAGCCCGCCCCCTCGGGTGTCCGCTCGCCGTCGCCCAGCTCCTGGACGCGCAGGCCGGGGAAGACGTCCGCCAGACGCTCGTAGGCGTCGCCGACCGGGGAGGCGACGCCGGGAAACAGGGCAGGAAGGGTCATGCCGGGGACCACCGAATCGCGATCGTTAGCAGGTAAGCCTTACCTTACCCGATCTGTTCGATGTTTGAACTGCGGCCTCACACGCATATCGTGCACAGGGGGCCTCGCAACGCCAGCCGGGCCCGTTGGACCGGCCGGAGGAGGACCCGAGTGGAGCAGGCCCGAGCGCGTGACGCCGCCGCCCGGCCGCACGCGTCCGCACGCGTTCCCGCCCAGGGCGGCCCCCGCGTGCCGGAAGAGGTCCGCGGCGAGCACACCCACAGCGAGCCCCCCGCCCCGGCGCCCCGGCTCGTCCGTCGCCACTCCGTCCGAGAGCAGATCCTCCAGGCCCTGCGCACCGCCCTGGTCGACGGCGACCTCGTCCCCGGCGAGGTCTACTCCGCGCCCGTCCTCGGCGAACGCTTCGGCGTCTCCGCGACCCCCGTACGGGAGGCGATGCAGCAGCTCGCCACCGAGGGCGCCGTCGAGGTCGTGCCCAACCGCGGCTTCCGCGTCCTCGCGCGCACGCCCCGCGAACTCGCCGAGCTGGCCGAGGTGCGCGCCCTCATCGAGGTACCGGTCATGCTCCGCCTCGCCCGCACGGTGCCCGCCGAGCGGTGGACCGCGCTGCGCCCCCTCGCCGAGGCGACGGCCGTGGCGGCCGCGACCGGTGACCGCGCCGGATACGCCGAATCGGACCGCGCCTTCCACCACGCCGTCCTCGCCCTCGCCGGGAACCAGCAGCTCCTCGCCGTCGCGGACGACCTGCACCGGCGCTCCCAGTGGCCGCTCACCGCCGCCCCCGTCACCAGACGGGCGGACCTGGTCGCGGACGCCGCCGAACACACGGCCCTCCTCGAAGCCCTGATCGCCCAGGACCTGACGGTCGTGCAGTCCCTGGTGCGCGAACACTTCACCGGTTCCGACATCTGACGGGAGCAGGCGTGCGCGGCACGGTATGGGCGGCGGCCAACCAGCTCGGCGTGGTCGCCGGCACCCCCGCGGAACTCCAGTCCGCCCTGCTGTCCGGAGCGCCGCGCACCCTGCGGCTCGGGCAGCCGGGCCAGGACCCGGCGGCCGTCGGCGAACTCGCCCGCATCCTGAGGGAGTTCGGCCATGTCCGGGTGGTCGTCGAGGAGGCCGCGGACAGTGGCCCGCCGCCCCCCGAACCGGTGGACCTCGCCGACCCGGCCGCCGTGTGCGCCGCCGAACCGCTGGGGATCACGGCGGCGTACGAGAAGGACGGCGGTGCGCACGGCGGGCTGCGGGCGGCCTGGCTGCGCGCCGGGCAGGCGCTGATACGCGACCAGGAGCCGGCCGAACGCGCCCTTGCGCTGCTGGCCGCGCTGCCGGCCTCGGCCGAACCGCACCTGCGCGCCGCCCTCACGGACCTGGCCGGCGGGGCCCGCTGGAGCGTCGCGTGGACGCGCGGCCCGGACGACACGCGACCGTCCCCGTCCGGTCCCGTCTCCGCGCTGACCGTCTCCGCGGGCAGGCTGCTGATCGCCGGACGCGACGGAGCCGTACGGCAGCTGGACGCCGAGCCCCACACGGCGCCCCTGCCCGGCCGGGTCAGGGCGATGGCGGCGACGGGCGACGGCACCCTGCTGCTCCTCGACGAACGCGGCCGCCTGCACACCCGCGGCCCCGGCAGCCGGCTGACCGCGGCCGTCACCGCCACGCTCGCCGCCCACCCGGGCACCGCACTCGCCGCGACGGGCGAGACCGTGCTGGCCGGCGACCGCGTGGGATCCGTGCACGCCTTCGGACCCGCCGGACTGCACCAGGCCGCACCGCACTCGGGCCGGGTCACCGCTCTCGCCGCGACCGGCGCCCTCGTGTGCAGCGGCGGCGCGGACGGCGCCGTATGCCTGTGGACTCCCGGGAGCGCGGACCAGCCGGCTCCGCTGACCGAGCGTGCCTGCCCCGTCGTCGCCCTGCACGCCGCGTCCACCGCTCGGGGACCGGCCGTCGCGGTCGCCTGGGAGGACGGACTCGCCGAACTGCACCACCCCGGACCGGGGGACGTGCGGGCCTTCCGCCCGGGGCCCGCGATCCGCGCCGTCGCCATCCTCCAGGACGGTCAACTCGCCCTCGCCACGGACGAGATGCTCGTGGCACTGCGCCCCGCGTGCCCCCCGGCGGAGGCCCTGGACTAGCCTGTGCGGCCGTGCTGTCCACGAGCGAGGGGGGTTCGATGAACGGGGAGCTGCCGGAGACGCCGGAGTCGTCCATATCCGACGAGGAATGGGCGAGGTTCCAGATCGAGAGCGAGGGGCCTGCTCGTCTCGCGGCCCCCAAGGAGCCGTCCGCGCGGGCGCGGATGGTGACCGAACGGCTGCGCCGGGCGGACGAGGAGGCCACGCGGCAGCAGAGCCGCGCGCGGCGCCTCGTGCGCAGGGGCAGGCCCGTACAGGCGCAGCCCGACGGCTGGCGCGCCTGGCCCGACCGGCAGACACGCGAGCGGCGCGGCCGGGTGTGGACCTTCATCTGGATCGCGGTCGGGATCGGCGTGCTCATGGTCCTGCTGAACCCGGTGGCGGCGCTGTCCTGGCTGGTGTGACCGGCGCGGTCAGTCGGGCGGCTCCAGACCGGACAGCAGCGAGGCGATGTCCAGACCGGTCAGCAGGTACTGCTCGAACGCCGGGTTGTGCAGCGCCCAGGACGAGCGGCGCAGTCTGACCCGGTCGATCGCGCCCTCGCTGTCGTGGCCCAGTTCGATCAGGGTCTGCGCGGCGACGAGGCCCGAGCGGTTGTAGCCGGAATAGCAGCGGACGAGGACCTTGCGGCGGGCCCGTACGGCGTCCGCCGCGACCTCCGCGATGCGGCGGACGCTGTCGATCTCGCCCGCCGTCAGCCAGTCGTCCGGGATGGGCACCACATGGTGCTCGACACCGGCGGCCGGGCCGTGGCCCTCGCGGGTCCACAGGCTGATCACCAGGTCGAACTCCCGCCCGACGACCACGTCCTGATGCGGGCGCACCCCGTCGGTCCAGACGTGGCCGCCCATCCACAGGCCGGTGGTGATCTCGTCCCAGCGGGTCCGCGGCTCCGGGACCTCCCCTTCCCTGCGGCGGGTCCTCACGGCGCGGCGGGCTCGGGACGGGCGGGGGAGCCCTGCGGTGGCACCGCGGGCGACAACTGGGGGCTCAGCCACACCGGTACGCCGCCCAGCAGCCGGAACAGCCGACGCGCCTCCGCGCGCATGCGGCTCGCCTCCGGCTCCGGCTCGCAGTCGGCGAGCCCCGCGAGCGCGGGCGCCGTGCCGATCAGGTAGCCCAGCTCCTCGCGGATGCGCAGGCATTCCGCGAAGCCGTGCCGCGCCTGCGCCAACTCGCCCTCGCGCAGGGCGATCCCGGCGAGCTGCTGCCAGGTGAAGGACAACAGCAGGGGGTCGTCGTGCGCGGCGGCTCCCGCATGGGCCCTCTCGTACGCGGCACGCGCTGCCTGCGGCGCGTCGGCGATGTGCTCGGCGACCAGTCCGCGCCGGAAGTCGAGCAGCGGGCGCCGCGGCGAGGAGGGCGCGAGCAGCGCCGTCGCCCGGCCGAGAGCGGAGCGCGCCTCGTCGGCCCGGTCCCGTACCCCGAGCCGGGTCGCCGCGTACGCCAGCCGGCCGCGCTCGCTCGCCGCGCCGCCGCGTTCCTCGTCGTCACCGGCAGCGGCCTCGGCGGTGCGCAGCGCGTCCTCGGCCTCGGCCCATCCGTCGCAGGTGAACAGGCAGCGTTCGACGAGGAGTCCGGCACGCTCCAGAGCCGCCGCCGGGTCCGCGGCGTGCGGTGCGAGGAGAGCCGCAGCGTCGGTCCAACAGCCGCGCGAACGCAGCCGCCATACCGCGGTCTGGAGGGGATCGTCACCTGCTGTGGTTCCGGAACCAGACATGGCGGTATGCGCCACTTGCCCTCCCCGAGCACGCCATTGAGCTGTTGAGTCAGACGGCATCTCAGCACGGATCGGCATGCGTGGCCAAGGGGTCGAGTGAATCAGTTCACAATCTTCAGCGGCCGACCGTGTCGCCGTGGGCGCCCGATCCCCGGGTGACCAGGGCGAGATGGCCCCCGTCGTTGAGCGGTGTCGGCACGGACAGCGTGGTGACCCGCGCGTTCGGGGCCGGCGCGCGGTCGGCGTCAACGAGATGGATCTCGCCGTGGCCCCCACGGGTGACCGCCACCAGAGGGGATCCGGGTGACGCGGCGATGGCCCGGCGCTGCACCCCGTCCCACGGTGTCCCGCCCGGCCGGGGCGCGCCCTCCATGGCGGGCAGCGGCAGCCGGGCGGTGACGCGGGGCGTGGCCGAGTCCGTGGCGATCAGGACCAGTTCGTCGCCGTCCGGGTGGACCCGGGCGTATGCGACGTGGCGCGCGGCCACGGCCAGCCGGAAGACGAAGCCGGGTCCGATCGGCAGCCGCCCGACGGCGCCGGAGTCGAGGCCGTGCCACCACGCGTCGTTGGACCACTCGGGCCAGCGGCCGGGTTCGGCGGGTCCGCCGCGCACACAGGACCACAGGACACGACGGGCGGGGTCGAGGCGCAGATAGTAGCCGCGGCCGGGGCCGCCCCACGGCAGCGCCTCCTCCATGACGAGGGACCCGCCCGCGCGGCGCGCCCGGTGCACCCCGGACCCCGCGGCGGCGAACACCCGCCCGGTCAGCGGATCGTGCGCGTCGCCGTGGCCGTCGTCGTCGGCGAGCGGCAGATCGGCCGCGGGGACGGCGGGCGGACAGGCGGGGGCGGCGGCCATCAGCTCGGCGTGCCGGTAGACGGTGAGCGAGCCGGGTTCGCGGTGACGCAGGACGACCAGCGCGTCGCCGGGTCCCCGGCCGGGGCCGGGGTCCGTCGGGTCCGTGGAGCGCCCGGACGGCCGGGGGCCGAGCACGGTGACGCCCGGTTCGCCCGCGTCCGTGCGCACGCGCACCGCGCGCGGTCCGCCCGGTGCTGCGAGGTCCACGGCGGTCAGCAGATCGCTCCACGGTTCCCAGTTGCGTCCCAGGCCCGTCGTCACGGCGAGCAGCCGGCCGGTCGGGTCGGCGGCCAGGTGCTCGGCGGGGACCGCCACGGGCACGGTCGCCTCGACGAACGGCCGCCCGGCGTCGGGGCCGTACGGGTCGAGGACCACCAGTTCGCCGGCGAGGTCGTCGACGAAGGCGGTCCGGTCGCCGGGGAGCGCGAGGAATCCGGCGTGCTCGGCGAGGTGGCGGCCCTCGACCAGGCCGCGTTCGCGGCCGTCGGGGAGGTCCAGCAACCGTACGCAGCCCGCCACTTGGTCGGCGACGAGCAGACGAGGGGGCGTGGAGGTGGCCTCGGTCATGGCGGCTCCGGAGAGAGGGGTGAATGTTATTGATAATGATTATCATGTAGAACTCTATGGCCGACTCCGGCCGAACCGAACCGAGAGAGAAGAGTGCGATGCCGCACCGAGCGCTGAGGGCCGTCCGCCGCTGGGCCGCCGCCGCCGTCATGGGAGTCCTGCTGTCCGGCTGCGGCGCCGCCACCGGCGGCGCCGAGGACAAGCCGGCCGACGCGGGACCGAAGACCGAGGTGACGGTCGAGCCCATCACCGCCGCCCGGAGGATCACCGACGCCAAGGGCGTCACCGTCGCCACCGGGAAGCCGCCCGCCCGCGTCGTCTGCCTCGTCGCCCTGTGCGACGACATGCTGACCGAGCTCGGCATGAAGCCCGTGGCCACCAACTCCGGTCTGCTCGCGCATCCGCGGTTCCTCGGCAAGGACGCGGCCGCCCGCATTCCCGTCGTTCCCGGGGGCTTCCTCAGCCCCGAGGCCGAGGCGATCCTGTCCCACAAGCCCGACCTCGTCATCGGTCTCGAGGACACCCACGGCAAGCTCGCGCCCGCGCTGAAGGGCGCCACCGTCTTCTGGCCCGTACAGCCGGCCACCTGGCAGGACAGCGTCGGATACCTGCGCGACCTCGCCGCGCTCACCGGACGCACCGCGCAGGGCGAGAAGGCGGAGCTGGCCTTCCGGCACGAGCTGGCCGACGCCGAGGCCGACAGGAGCGCCGAGACGTCGCTGATCATCTTCGGCAGCGACGAGAACTTCGGCGTGGCCACCCCCGGCAACGACGTCGCCGCCGGGCTCTTCCCGAAGATCTCCGACTACCCCTGGAAGAGCCGTGGTGTCGAGGGCTCCTACAGCATGGAGGAGATCCTCGCCCGTGACGTCGACGTCCTGTTCGTGGAGACGCTGTCCTTCGGCGGGCAGGCCGAGAAGAAGCTCTCCGACAAGCTCGCCGAGAACCCCCTGTGGTCGCAGATCCCGGCGGTCAAAAACGGCAGGGTCCACGAGGTCGACTCCGAGGTGTGGGCCAAGGGACGCGGCACCCGCTCGCTCGGCATCGTCCTCGACGAGGCGACGGCCAGGCTGAAGTGACCCGCCACGTCGTCGCCGCGTCGGGGCTGCTGGCGGTCGCGGCCCTGTGCGCGCTGTGCCTCGGCACCCCGTACGTGCCGCCGCACCAGCTGCCCGCGGCCTTCGACGGCGACGGCCTGGCGGGCGTCGTCGTCACCGAACTGCGCCTGCCGAGGCTCGTCCTGGCGCTCGTCGCCGGGGCCTGCCTGGGCGCGGCAGGACTCGTGCTCCAGGAGGCACTGCGCAATCCGCTCGCCGTCCCCGAGCTGCTCGGCGTCTCGTCGGGCGCCGCCCTCGGCGTCGCGGCGCCGCTCGTCCTCACCCTGTCCGTGCCGCTCGCCCTGCAACCGCTGCTGGCGCTCGCCGGAGCGGCGGCCGGAGGCGTACTGACCCTGCTCGCCGCCGGGTTCGGGCGCAGCCCGTCAGCGGTCCTGCTGACCGGTGCGGCCGTCGCGGCGGCGCTGCAGGCGGCGCTGCTCGTGCTGATGGTGCTGGCCGACCAGCTCGACCTGCAGCTGATCTACCGCTATCTCCTCGGCAGCCTGTCGGCCCGCACCTGGCGCGACGTGGACGGGGTGTGGCCCTGGCTCGCCGTCGCGGTGCCCGCCCTGGTGCTGTGCGCACCGGTGCTGTCGGTCCTGCGGCTCGGCGACGACGACGCGCAGGCGCTGGGCGTACGGGTGCGGCGGGCCCGGCTCGCCGCCCTCGCCATCGCCGTGCTGCTCATCGCCCCGGTCGTCGCCGTCTGCGGGCCCGTCGCCTGGGCCGGATTCCTCGCGCCGCATCTGGCCCGCCGTCTGCGGCCGGGCTCGGACGCGGTCGGCTGGCTCCCGTGGTCGGCGGTGTGGGGTGCGGTGATCGTGGCCTGCGCCGACCTGCCCGCCCGGCTCGCCCTCGCCCCGACCGAGACCCCGGTCGGCGCGTGGACGGCTCTCCTGGGCGTTCCCGCGGGAGTCGCCCTGCTGAAGGTGCGCACCGGCACCGGGACACGGCGGCATTCCACGGCCGAGGAGGTGGCGGACGCATGAGCCGCGACAGCACACCGGTCACGGCCGGACGACGCGCCCCCGGCCAACTGCCGCCGCCCGCACGGGCCGTACGGGCGCGAAGGGCCCGCGGGTGGCCGCTCGCCCTGCTGGCGCTGGCGGTCGTCGTCGCCGGCTGCGCGGATCTCGTGGCCGGTCGGTCCCTCGGGCCGGGGGACGTGTGGCAGGCGCTCGGCGGCGGGGGAGACCCCACCGCACGGCATGTCGTGCTCCAACTCCGGCTGCCCCGCGCGCTGGTGGCGCTCGTCGCGGGCGCGAGCCTGGGGCTCGCCGGCATCGTGCTCCAGTCCGCGCTGCGCAACCCGCTCGCCGGGCCCGAGGTCACCGGCGTCACCCCCGGGGCGGTGCTCGGCGCGGTGACCGCCACCGGACTCGGACTGGCCGGATGGCGTTCGCCGGAGGCCGTCGTGGCCGCGGCGTGTCTCGGCGGGTTCACGGGCGCGGGCCTGCTGTGGCTGCTCGCCGGGCGGCAGAAGGCCGATCCGGCGCAGACAGCCGTGCACGGAGTGCTGGTCTCCGCCGTCCTGTCCGGGCTGACGGCCATGGTGCTGCTGGTCGCCCCCGGCGAACTGGGCAGTGTCGTGCAGTGGCTCGTCGGCTCCACCGAGGGCCGGGTGTGGGACCACTGGCGCCTGCTGTGGCCCTGGGCCGCCGTGTGGGGATGCGCCGCCTGGGCGATGGCCGTACCGCTGACGATGCTGCGCTGCGGCGACGAACAGGCCGCTGCCGCGGGCCTGGCGACCGGGCGGGCCCGCGTGGCCGCACTGGTGTGTGCCGTCGCGCTGACCGCGGGCGCCGTCTCGGCCGTCGGCGCCCTCGGGTTCGTCGGACTGCTCGTACCGCACCTGGCCTTCGCGCTCCTCGGCGCGGACCTGCGCCGGGCGCTGCCGGGCGCGGCCCTGCTCGGCGCGGTGGTGGTGTGCGGCGCGGACGCGGGCTCGCAGTGGCTGTCCCGGGCGCTGGCGGGGGCGCTGGACATGGACCGGCTGAGCGTGCCGACGGGCGCGCTGACGACGTGTGCGGGCGCGGCCCTTCTGCTCCTGGTGGCACGCCGCGGCACGGCGGAGGGGTGAACGGCGACGGACGCCCGGTCATCCGGCCGACCCGCACCTCTCGCGAACACGACCCATGGAGGACACATGACCAGGACGGCCGGCGACCGGTCCCTGCCCCGCGACGCGATGTCCGGGAGCGGCACCCTGCGGGTCGAGGGCCTGCGCTTCGGATATCCGGGACGTGACGTCCTCGCCGGCGTCGATCTCGACGTCGGCGCCGGTGAGTCCGTCGCCCTCGTCGGCCTCAACGGCTGCGGCAAGAGCACCCTGCTCAGACTCTGCGCGGGGCTGCTGCGGCCCTCGGCGGGCCGGGTCCTCCTCGAAGGGGACGACCTCGCACGGCTCGGCCGGCGCGCCGCCGCCCGCCGTGTGGCGCTGCTCCACCAGTCCGCGCCGCCCGTACCGGGGATGACGGTGCGCCAACTGGTGCGTCAGGGGCGGTACGCGGCGCGCGGCCCGCTCGGCATGCTCCGCGACGGCGACGACGCCGTCTGTGCGCGGGCGCTGGCCGACGTGGGGGTGACCGCGTGGGCCGATCGCCCGGTCGACGCGCTGTCCGGCGGTGAACGGCAGCGTGTACGGCTGGCCATGGCCCTGGCCCAGGACACCCGACTGCTGCTGCTCGACGAGCCGACCACCTACCTCGACCTGCGGCACCAGCTGGAGGTGATGCGCACGGTCGCCCGACTGCGCGAGGAGCGCGGTCTGACCGTCGTGATGGTGCTGCACGACCTCGGCCACGCGGCCCGGTTCGCCGACCGGATCGTCGCGCTGCGTTCGGGAGTCGTCGCGGCCGACGGGCCTCCCGCGGACGTCGTCACGCCCGCGCTGCTCGCCGACGTGCTGGGTGTGGCGGGGCGAGTGGGGCCGGACCCGGTCGGCGGGTGGCCGGTGTGTTACCCGGATCACCCTCTTCCCGAGCCCTCACCCTTGCAAAATGAAAATCATGTTCATTAAGGTGTTCGTGTGCCGCCGGGAGACCGGTGACACGGAACCGACCGACGAACCGAACGGAGTTCAGATCATGGAGCAGCACAAGGTGTTCAGCCCGATCGCCGAGCAGGGCCAGCTCGCCCACCTGTCCGCCACCCACTCCAACGCGCTCGTCGAGAACCCCTTCGACGACGCCGTCGAGGCCGACAGCGACAAGTAAGTCCCGTATCGGGCCCGCCCGGAGAGCAGTTCCGGGCGGGCCCGACCCGTCCACCGAAACACTCAGGAGACCACGTGTCCACCGCACGGCTCGCTCCCGGCGTCGCACTCGTCACCGTCCCCGGACAGGGCCTCGCGGTGCGCACCCCCGACGGGGAGTTCCTCCGCGTCGACACGGGCACCGCGGACCCGGCCGCGCTGGTGGCCCACCTGACGGGGACCACGGGGGACAACCGGGCGCTCGACGGCCTCACCGACGCCTTCGAGCAGGCCGGTTACCTCGCCCGGCCAGGCGGTTCCTCCCCCCGCCTGGCCGGGCGCACGGTCCTCGTCCTCGGCGACGAGCACCTGACCGGCGCGCTGACCGCGCTCGTGCGCGCCGAGGGCGGCGAGGTCCGTGCCGTGCCCCCCGGTGAACTGCCGGCCGTCGAAGGGCCCGGCACCGCCGTCGTCTGGTGCCTCGACTCGCCGGTGCCCTCCGGCCTCTGGGACGAGGCCGACCGGCTGCCCGCCCGAGGCGTCGCCTGGCTGCGCTGCCACCGCGAAGGGGCGACCGCGTGGCTCGAACCGCTCGCGGCGGGCCCCGGCGACGTGACCTCCGCTCACATCCGGCTGCGGCGGCTCGCCGCGACGCCGGCCCACCGCGAACTCGCCGCGTACTGGGCCGGTTCCGGCACGCCCGACAACGGGCCCGCGCACAGCGCCGCGTCGGCCGCGCTGACCGCCGCCCTGCTCACCGCCGACCTCCTCGCCTGGGCCGCCGGCGCCGACGGCAGCCGGCGCCTGCTGCGCCGCGTCGACCTGCGGGACCTCGCCGTCACGGCGCACCCGGTCCTGCCGGTGCCCGACGTCGCCCCCGTCGTTCGATGAGAACGACCGAGATCGCCGTCCCCGGCGCCCGGCTCGTCACCGACATCCACCTGCCCGACGGCGACGGGCCCTTCCCCGCCGTCGTCCTGCGCACCCCCTACGACCGCCGACGCCACCGTGCCGAGGCGCGCGGCTGGGCGGCGCGCGGCTTCGCCGCCGTGGTCCAGGACGTCCGCGGCCGGTACGCCTCCCGGGGCCACTGGCACCCGTACCGCGAGGAGGCCGCCGACGGCGCCGCCACGCTGCGCCGGATCCGGGACGAGGCGTGGTCCGACGGCCGGATCGTCGCGGCCGGAGCCTCCTACGCGGCCCACTGCGCACTGGCCGCGGCACACGGGGACGACGACCCGGCCGACCGCCCGGACGCCGTGATCGCCGCGGTCCCCGCGCTCGGTCTCGCCGAGACGGCGCGCGAAGCCGGCGGCGTCGAGCGCCTGTCGGCCCGCGCGGGCTGGTGGGCCGCGCACGGCGACCGCCCCGACTCCGACGAGAAGGCCCTCGCCACGGCCCTCGCGTCCGACCCCCACCTGCTCGAACACCTCCCGCTCGCCACACTCCCCTCCCGCCTCGGCCGGGACCTTCCGTCGTGGGCAGCGTTGTGGGAGGCGGCCCCCGCGGGTGCACCGGGCGGGCTCGGCCCGGCCGTGTCCGGGCCCCGAGTGCCGCTGCTCGTGGTGGGCGGGACCAGGGACCCGTTCCTCGACGACGCAATACGGCTGTGGCGTCACTGGGGCGGAACCGCACGCCTTCTCATCGGGCCGTGGGGACACGGGCTCACCGCCGAGCCGGGCCCCGAGGCGCGGCCCGGACACGCGATCGCGCTCGGCGAGCTCTACGTCCGCTGGGCGCGCGCCGCCCTCGGCGGCGCCCTGAGACCGGGACGGGGCGGCGCGATCGCCCTCGGCGGCAGCGAGCACTGGTACGCCGCCGGAACCCCCGCGCGCCCCGTCGCCCGGGACTTCGGCTCCCCGGCGGGGCCGCGGCTCCTGCACGGCGAGCACTTCACCGCCGACCCGCAACGACCCGTGCGCAGCGACGAGTTGGCCATCGGCACCGGCGGGCCGGCCGACCGCGCGGTCCTCGTCACCCCGCCGCTGCCGCGCCCGCTCGACCTCCTCGGCAGCGCGGAGGTCCGGCTGCGCGCCACCGCCGACACCCCCAGCGCCGACTGGGCCGTACGCGTGGTCGCGCTCGACCCCGAGGGCCGCGCGGACCCCCTCGCGGTGGGCGTCGTCCGGCGCGCCGACCCACCGGGCGCCGACGCCCGGTTCCCCGTCCCGCTCGGCCCGGTGGCCCGCCGGCTGCCCGCCGGGACCCGGCTGCGCGTCGAGATCGCCGGGCACCACTTCCCCGCCCACGCCCGCAACCCGCACACCGGCGAGGACCCCGTGCACGCCACCCGGCTGACCGCCTCCCGGCGCACCGTACGGACGACGGGCAGCACCCTGCTGCTTCCCGTCGCCGACGGCCGCCACCCCGTAGACCCCGCAGAGGAGACATGCACGTGACCGGCAGCCCGCTCTCCCCCGACGCGCTCGTCGACCCCGTCTGCGGGCTGATACGCGCAGTCGAGGCCGTGCCGCATCCCACCGGCGCCCCGCCCCGCTACACCGCCATGACCGCAGACGTCTCCGACGCCCGCCGCTTCGGCGCATGGCCCGCGGACCGGGTGTCGCTCGGCACCACGTTCGGCGACCCGTCCGGCGCGCGGATCGCCGCCGTCGCCGAGGCCGTCGAGCGCTACTGCGGCAACCGGCTGCCCCCGCCCGGACACCGGGACGCCCCCCGCCGCGCCACGGCCGCCGAACTCCTCGCCGAGGGCCGCACGCTCTACGGCCCCGGCGACCTCCCGGCGTACGCCGAATGGCAGTACGCCCGTCCCGGCTTCGCCTACCGCCCCCTCACCGAGGACACGCCCGCCCTGTGGATACCGGCCCGGGAGAACGGCGAGGAGGTGTGGGCACCCGTCGCCCTCACCCATCTCAACTGGCGGCAGGGCGACTTGAAGCAGCTGCCCCGCACGCACCACCTCAACTACGCGGGCATCGCGACCGGCCAGGGCCTCGACGACGCGGTCGAACGCGGCCTCCTCGAAGTCGTCGAACGCGACGCGCTCGAACTGTGGTGGCACCTCGACGGCCCCACCCGCGGCATCGACGCCGCCTCCGTCCCCGGCCTCGTCCACGATCTCGCGGGCTGCGACCTGGAGGTGTCGATCGTGGAGATGCCTTCCGAGTTCGCGCCCTGCATGGCCGCGCTCGTGCACGACCCGGAACGCGGCATCCACGCCGCCGGCTTCGCCTGCCGCTACGACCCCGCCGAAGCCGCCCGGAAAGCGGTCCTGGAAGCGGTCCACACCTGGGTGTTCACCCAGGGCGCCACGGAAGCCGACGGCTGGGTCTTCCGCGCGATCGACGCCGGAATGCTCGCCCGCGGGCTCTACCTCGACCACCGGGCCGACCGGCGCTACCTCGACGACTGCGGGACCGACTTCGCGGCCGTACGGGACCTCGGGGCGCACGTGCAGGTGTGGCTCGACCCGCGCATGGCGCCGCTCGCCGCCCGGTTCACCGAGCCGGCGCTCGGCACCGTCCCGGTGTCCGCCGTACCGCACGGCAGCAGGGAAGACCTCCACGCGCGGCTCGCCGCACGCGGACACCGCGTGATCACCGCCGACCTCACCACGGAGGACGTGACCGAGACGCCGCTGCGGGTCGCCCGCGTGCTCGTCTCCGGCCTGGTGCCGAACGCGCCCGCGGCATTCGCCTACCTCGGCTGCCCGCGCTTCGGCCAGGCCGCCCTGGAACGCGGCTGGCGTGACGAACTCCCGTACCGCCCCGGCGACTTCACCCTCGCCCCGCCCCCGCACATGTGAGCCGCGACGCATGACCGACCCCGTACGCCAGGCGCTCGCCCGGGCACGTTCGGCCGAGGAGCCCGGCCCGGACACGCCCGCCGGCCCGGCGCGCCCCGCGCTGCCCGGCGAACCGCTGCCCGTACCGCCCGAACTGGACCGCCTCCTGCGGCAGGCCCTCGCGGGGGACAGGCTGCGCCCCACGCCCTCGGCCGGGGCGCTGCACCCCGTCGACACGTACCTGGTGATCGGATCGGGCTGCTCGGTGCGGCCCGGCCGTTACGTCTACGACCCCGCCGGGCATTGCGTCCACCGTCGCGGCCCGCTCGGCCGCGGACGCGTCCCCGCCGGGGCCGTCGCCGTGTTGGCGGCAGCCCCACGCCGGACCGTCTCCCACTACGGCCACCGCGCCTGGCCCCTCGTGGTCCTCGACACCGGGCACGCCGCGGCGGCGCTCGCGCTCGCGGGAGCGCCCGCCGTGTGCCTCGACGCGAACGGCGCGCTGCTGTCGGCGGCGCTCGGCGGCCCCCTCGAACCGGCCCTCGCCGCCGTGCGGTTGCTGCCGGGCGATCCCGACGCGCTGCTGGTGCGGTCGGCGGCGGCCGGCGCGGTGACGCTCCCGTACGACGAGGTTCCGGTGCACCGGGACCTGGCCGAGGCGCGACGGGTGCTCGCGGCCCTCGCCGCGGCCGGCGGCGTCCGGGGGACCTGGCGTCCCGCACCGCCCCCGGCCGCCTCCGATGTCCTACTGGCGCGCCGCAGTGCGCCCCCCGGTTTCGGCGGCGTCCCGCGCCGCGCCGAACTCCTGCGTGTCCTGACCGCCGCGCGCACGGCGGCCCCGGACGGCCCCGCCTGGAGCCTCGCGCTGGGCGGCCCGCGACCGGGCCTCCTGGCGGCGTCACGCGACGGGCGAGGCGGCCGGGACACGGGCGAAGCCCTGCGCCGGATCGCCTCCGGGCACGTGCTGGGGACGCTCGCCCACTGGGCCGCCCGGCAGCCGTGGATCGCCCTGGCCGGAGCCGTACTCCTCGCGCACGGCTGTCCGTCCGACGCCCCCGCGCACCGGGTGCGGCACGAGCACCTCCTCGCCGGATACGGCATGGGCCACGCCCAGGCCGCCGCCACCGCCCTCGGCCTCGCCTCGCGGCCCGTCGGGTCGTGGCAGGACGCCGACCTCGGCGCCGCGCTCGGCGACCCCGCGGGCCGCGACTGGGTTCTCCACGGCCTCGCCCTCGGCCGCGACGCCGCGGCCCCCCATCCGGATCCCACCACCGCGAGCACTCAAGGAGACGACTCGTCATGATGGTCCACCCCGAGCTGGTGCGCGCGGCCCGCATCGCGCGGCGGCCCCTGCTCACCGCCACCGCGCTCCTCGGCGCGGTCGCCGTCACCCACCTCGCCCAGGCCGTCCTGCTCGCGTACGCGCTGGCCCGCATCGCCCGCGGCGAGACCGGCCCGCTGCCGCCGCTGCTGGGCGCGGTGCTCGCCGCCGTCGCCGTACGCGCCCTGCTCGTGCGCGTCCAGCGGCGCACCGCCGTCGGCGCGGGCGCGAGGGTCAGGACCGCGCTGCGCGACGAACTCCTCGTACGCCTCAGCCGCATCGGACCGTCCCGGCAGGCCGACGCACGCGCCGGGGCCCTCCGCGCCACGCTCGTCGACGGAGTCGAGGGCGTGGACGCCTACGTGTCCCGCTACCTGCCGCAGCTGCTGATCACCTGCGCCGTGCCGCCGCTGCTGCTCGTCGCCGTCGCGTTGGCCGAACCGTGGGCCGCGCTCGCCCTCGGGCCCGCCCTCGTGATCGCGCTGCTCGCTCCCCGCTGGTGGGACAAGCTGCTGGAACGCCGGGGGCAGCAGCACTGGGGCGCGTACGAGGCCCTGTCCGCCGACTACCTGGAGGCGCTGCAGGGCATGCCCGCCCTGCGGGCCGCCGGTGCGGTCGGGCGCACCAGGGTCAGGCTCCAGGAGCGCTCCGCGGAACTGCACCGGGCCACGGTCGCCAAACTGCGCGTCTCGCTGGTCGACACCGGGATCACGGACCTCGCCGTCCAGGGCGGCACGGTCGCCGCCGCCCTCGTGGCCTGCGCGTCCGCCGCGTCGGGCGCGGCGACCCCCACCGGCACCTACCTCGTGCTCATGCTCGCCTCCGAGTGCTTCCGCCCCGTGCGCGACCTGTCGCGTGAATGGCACTCGGGCTACCTCGGCGTCTCGGCCGCCGACAACATCGCCGAACTGCGCACCGCCACCGGCGGCCTCGGCGACGAGGGACGGCTCGCCGCAGCCTGGCAACAGGCCCCCGACATCCGGTTCCAGGACGTGCGGTTCACCCATCCCGGCGCCGCGCGCCCCGCTCTCGACGGCGTGACGTTCACCGCGCGGGCAGGACGCACGACCGCCGTCGTCGGCCCCTCCGGCGCGGGCAAGTCCACGCTCCTCGGCCTGCTGCTGCGACAGACCGACCCGGACGGCGGACAGGTGCTCGCCGCCGGCACCGACATCCGCGCGTACACCCTCGACTCGCTGCGGCGCGGCATCGCCGTCGTCTCCCAGGAGACGTACCTCTTCCACGCCACCGTCGCCGAGAACCTGCGTCTGGGCGCTCCGGGCGCGAGCGACGCCGAGCTCCACCGGGCGGCGCGCGCCGCGGGCATGCACGACGAGATCATGAACCTGCCCGACGGCTACGACACCCAGGTCGGCGAGCGCGGCGCCACTCTCTCCGGCGGACAACGCCAACGGCTCGCCCTGGCACGGGCCCTGCTCGCCGACGCACCCGTCCTGGTGCTCGACGAGGCGACCAGCGCCGTCGACGAACGCCGCGAGGCGCAGATCGTGCGCGAACTCCTGCACGCCGCGCGGGGCCGCACCTGCCTCGTCGTCGCCCACCGGCTCGACTCCGTACGCCACGCCGACCGCATCGTCGTCCTCGACGCGGGACGGGTGGAAGCCGTCGGCAGCCATGGCGAACTGCTCGCCGCGGACGGCGTCTACGCACGCCTTGTCACAGCCGCCCGTACGGCGGGCCCGGCGGAAGGGCAGGCGGCGTGACCAGCGAACGCGGCGCCCTGCGCGCCCTGTTGCCCGTCCTCGGCGCACACCGCGCCATGACCGTCCGCACCTTCGGCGCGGCGCTCGCCGACCAGGCCACGCTCGTCGCCCTGGTCACCCTCGCCGCGCACACCGTCGGCACGGCCGTCGTCTCGTCCACCGCGCCCGGTCCCGGCACGATCACCGCGCTCGTCGGGCTCGTCCTCGTCCGCGCGCTCGCGACCTGGCGCGAGATGGACCTCTCGCACGACCTCGCCTACCGGGTCCTCGCCGAGCTGCGGGTCCGCGTCTTCGACGGCCTCGCCCGCAGCGCGCCCGCGCGCGTCGGGGGCCGCCGCAGCGGCGACCTGGCGTCGGCCGCGCTCGGCGACGTGGAGGCACTGGAGTTCTTCTACGCGCATGCCGTGGCCCAACTGATCGCCTCCGGCGTGGTGTTCGGGGGAGGCACCGTCGTCCTCGCCGCCCTCGACCCGTGGCTGCTGCTCGCCGTCCTGCCCGTCGCCGTCCTGCTCGTCCTCGCCCCCGTTCTCGAGGCTCGGGGACGCGCCGCGCGCGGGGCCCGTACCCGTTCCGCGGCCGCCGACCTGTCGGCGGAGACCGTCGAAACCGTCGACGGACTGCGGGAACTGCTCGCGTTCGGGGCGCTGGAGGGCCGCCGTGAGCGGCTGCGCGCGCACGGCCGCCGGCTCGGCGACGCCCAACGGGCCGAACAGGCGTGGGAGGCGGACGCCTCGGCCGTCCGCGACCTGCTCGTGGTCGCGGCCGTCGTCGGCGTCGTCCTCGTCGCGGCGCACACCGTCGCGGGCGCGTGGGCGCCCGCCGCGATGGCACTCGCCCTCGGCGTGCTCGCGCCGGTCGCCGACTCGTCGGCCGCGCTCGGGCAGGCGGGCGGCCTGCGGGCGGCGGCGGCCCGGGTCGGTGCGGCGGTACGGGCCCCGGCCGGCGCACCGGCCCCCGCCGTGCCGCGCGCGCTGCCCGAGGGGCCGCTCGGCATACGGCTGCGGGGCGTGCGCTTCGACTACGGCGGCGCGCCCGTGCTCGACGGCGTCGACCTCGCCGTCCGGCCCGGTGAGACGCTGGCCCTCGTCGGAGCGTCGGGCGCCGGCAAGTCGACGTGCGCGCATCTGGTGGCCCGCTTCTGGGACCCGGCCGCGGGGGCGGTGGAACTGGTGCCGCGGACCGGCGACCCCGTCGACCTGCGGGAGGTCGCCGAACCCGAACTGCGGCGCGCGGTCGCGGTGGTGGGCCAGGACGCGCCCCTGTTCCACGGCACGCTGAGGGAGAACCTGCGCCTCGCCGCACCGGACGCCGACGCGGCCGCGCTCGCCCGGGCCGCGCGGATCGCGGGCGTCGACGGGATCGCCGAGGGTCTGCCCGACGGGTACGAGAGCGCGGTCGGGGAGCGCGGCACGACGCTGTCGGGCGGCCAGCGCGCCCGTATCGCGCTGGCGCGGGCGCTGATGACCGAGCCACGCGTGCTGGTCCTCGACGAGACGACGGCGAACCTGGACGCGGAGGGCGACGCGGCGGTGTCCGCGGCCCTCGCGGCGGCCCCGAGCACGCGGACGACGCTGCTGATAGCCCACCGCCCTTCGACGATCCGCCGTGCGGACCGGATCGCGGTGCTGGAGGCGGGCCGTGTGGTGCAGGTCGGTACGTGGGCCGAACTGACGGAGGAGGGGGGCGCGTTCGCCCGCGTCCTGTCACGCTGACGCGCCCCGCCCGCGGCGCCCCCGAAACCGCGAGCGCCGGCCCCCGCACCGCTGCGGCGGCTGCCCCCCGGCGCCCGGATCCGGGGCCACCCTCCCAGGCCGGGCGCGCTGACGCGGTGGCAACCGGGGGTGCGCCCCGGGACGCTGTGATGTGGCGGCTCTGCCCTCGCGTGTGGTCTCTGGAGGACACGGCCTCTGCGGGGAGTTGGGGTGCCGGAGCAGCGTCCTTCGCCGCGCGCCGGGCCCGGCCGGGCGGCTGGGCTGTCAGCCTCTGCGCGGCCGGGAGCTGCAAGCCGCGCCCGGCCGCGCACTGATGTGGTGGCTTCGGCCCCTGGCGCGGTCCCTTGGGGCCCGTGGCCCTTGGAGAAGTGGTGGCCAGGACAACGGCGCTGCGCGCCGGGACCGGCGCGCCCCAGCGGCGGCGGGGAAGCCGGGGGCTGCGCCCGGGCCAGGCGGCGATGCGGCGGTGTCGCCGGCCTGCGGGCCGAAGGGGCGGGGGCCGCGCCCCAGCCCCGCGGCCGCGTCAGCTCATCCGCAGCGCCAGGAAGAAGTCCAGCTTGTCCTCCAGCCGCGACAGATCGCGGCCCGTCAGCTGTTCGATCCGGCCCACCCGGTACCGCAGCGTGTTCACGTGCAGATGCAGGCGCGTCGCGCAGCGGGTCCAGGAGCCGTCGCAGTCGAGGAACGCCTCCAGCGTCGGGATCAGCTCGGCGCGGTGGCGGCGGTCGTAGTCCCGCAGCGGGTCCAGCAGGCGGGCCGTGAACGCCCGGCGCACGTCGTCCGGCACGAACGGCAGCAGCAGCACGTGCGATGCCAGCTCGTGGTGGCCGGCCGCGCACACCCGGCCGGGGCGCGCCGCCGCCACGCGGCGGGCGTGGCGGGCCTCCTCCAGCGCGCCGCGCAGGCCCTCCGCCGAGTGCACGGCCGCGCTGACGCCCAGCGTGAGGCGGCCGTCGCCGTCGAGGCCGGCCGACAGCGGGGCGCGTACGGACTCCAGCAGGGCGTCGGCGTGCAGACCGGCGTCCGAGGGCGGCGTGGCGTTCTCCTCCAGGCCGAGGGGGCTCACCGCCGGCAGCGGCACCAGCGCGATGGCCTCGTCACCGGTGTGCGCCACGGCGATCCGGTCCGCGGAGTCCGCTCCGGCGGCCGACGGGTCGACCAGGATCTCCTCCAGCAGCGACTGCGCGACCGGGCCCGCCTCGATGCCGGAGTCCGCGCCCCAGTCCACCCGGGCCACGACGACCTGCCAGTGCGGCGCGCTCCCCAGACCCGGCAGCAGCACGGGCGCGGCCACCCGCAGCCGGGCGGCGATCTCCGCCGGCGCGGCGCCCGTCTGGACCAGCTCCAGGACCTCCTGGGCGAGGCGGCGCCGGACCGTGCGGGCCGCCTCCCGCCGGTCGCGTTCGACGGCGATCAGCTGGGTGACGCCCTGCAGCAGGTCCAGACGGGCCGCGGGCCAGTCCCCGGCGTCGGCCTCGACGGCCAGCAGCCAGTCCGACAGCACGTTCTCGCGGACGTCCCGGGACGCGGCCACCGCCCCCCGGCCGGTGTTACGGATCGGGAAGAGCGAGTACGTCACGCCCCCGACCACCGCCCGGTGCGGCGCCCGCCGGCCGGCCCGTACCGCCGCCAGGTGCTCGGCGGCCAGTGCCGCGCCGGTCTGCGCGGTCAGACCCTCGCCGGCGCCCGCGATCTGCCGCCCGGTGGGGGAGAGGACCCAGGCCCGCAGGTCCAGGTCGGAGCCCAGGAGGTCGAGCACCGCGTCCGGGCCGCCGCCCGCCGGACCGGAGGTCATCAGCCTTCTGTGTCTGTCGACGACTGCCGCGAGGTCCCCGGCGCGCTCCCCGGAGACCTGCCGCACGACGTACTCGGTGATGGTCGCGAACGCAACGGACTCGTTCACAGCGAACAGCGGCAGCCGGTGGCGGGAACACGCCTGCACCAGATCGTCGGGAATGTCGCCGAGCTCCGCCTCGCCCGCGGCCAGCCCCGCGACCTGGGCGCCCGCGAGGATGCGGACGAACGGTTCCGAGTCCTCGGCGCTGCGCCGCCAGGCGAGGCCGGTCAGCACCAGTTCGCCGCCCGACAGGTACCGGCTCGGGTCCCGGAGGTCGGTGGTCATCACGCCCCGTACACCGCGGTCGAGCTCCTCCTCGCCGCCGAGCAGCCGCAGCCCCAGCGCGTCGGTCTCCAGCAGTGCGCGCAGCCGCATCTCGTCGCCACCGATCTGTCTCGTTGTTGCACGTTCCGGCCAGAGATTCTTTGGCCACGGTTTCCGGGGGGAAACGGTGAGGTTGCTGATCCCCGCCTTTCGTTCGAATCTACAAGACGAAAGAGGAGACCAGCCAACTCCTTCATGGTTTCAGTGACTGCACCGCTCGGATCCCGCCTTGTGTACTGGACCACACCGCGTGAAGAGCACATGAACATCCAGTCGAGGGCCGGCCGTCCCGGGCCCGTTGCGACGACCCCGAGACAAGAAGAAGAGAGCCACTCATGGACTTCCTTCGCCCCGCCAGCTGGGAGGAGGCGCTCGCCGCCAAGGCCGAGCACCCCACCGCTGTCCCCATCGCGGGTGGCACCGATGTGATGGTCGAGATCAACTTCGACCACCGTCGGCCGGAGTACCTCCTGGATCTGAACCGCATCGGTGAGCTGACCGAGTGGGAGGTCGGGGGAGAGAGCGTCCGGCTGGGTGCCTCCGTTCCGTACACCAAGATCATGGAGAATCTGCGGGCCGAGCTGCCGGGCCTCGCACTCGCCTCCCACACCGTCGCCTCCCCGCAGATCCGCAACCGCGGCGGGGTCGGCGGCAACCTCGGCACCGCCTCCCCGGCCGGCGACGCCCACCCGGCGCTGCTCGCCGCGGGCGCCGAGGTCGAGGCGGAGTCGGTGCGCGGCTCCCGCCTGATCCCGATCGACGAGTTCTACACGGGCGTCAAGCGCAACGCGCTGGCCCCCGACGAGCTCATCCGCGCCGTGCACATCAAGAAGGCCGACGGGCCCCAGCAGTACTCCAAGGTCGGCACCCGCAACGCGATGGTGATCGCGGTCTGCGCCTTCGGCCTCGCCCTGCACCCCAAGACCCGCACCGTGCGCACCGGCATCGGCTCCGCCGCCCCCACGCCGGTGCGTGCCGAGGCCGCGGAGGACTTCCTGAACGCCGCGCTCGAAGAAGGCGGATTCTGGGAGAACGGGAACATCATCACCCCCTCGATCGCCAAGCAGTTCGCGGAGCTCGCCTCCGGCGCCTGCAACCCCATCGACGACGTGCGCGGCACCGCCAAGTACCGCCGTCACGCGGTGGGCATCATGGCCCGCCGCACGCTCGGCTGGACCTGGGAGCAGTACCGCGGCACCGCCCGCACGCTTGAAGGAGCTGCATAAGCATGCGCGTCAATTTCACCGTCAACGGACGCCGCCAGGAGGCGGACGACGTCTGGGAGGGCGAGAGCCTGCTCTACGTCCTGCGCGAGCGCCTGGGGCTGCCCGGCTCCAAGAACGCCTGTGAGCAGGGCGAGTGCGGCTCCTGCACCGTCAGACTCGACGGCGTCCCGGTCTGCTCGTGCCTGGTCGCGGCCGGCCAGGTCGAGGGCCGTGAGGTCGTGACCGTCGAGGGCCTCGCCGACTACGCCAAGCAGCGCGAGGAGTCCTGCGGGACGGGTGCCTGCGGCAGTGCCAGGGGCACCGACTCGCAGACCGGCGAGGGCACCGAGCTCTCCCCGATCCAGCAGGCGTTCATCGACGCGGGCGCCGTGCAGTGCGGCTTCTGCACCCCGGGCCTGCTGGTCGCCGCCGACGAGATGCTGGAGCGCAACCCGTCGCCCACCGACGAGGACATCCGCGAGGCCCTGTCCGGCAACCTCTGCCGCTGCACCGGATACGAGAAGATCCTCGACGCCGTCCGCCTCGCGGCCGCCCGTGGCGAACGTCAGGGACACCAGGAAGCGACGGTCTGACGATGACGCAGCACACCCGAGTCGCCTCCGCCCCGGCGGGCACTCCCACCAAGGTCACCCAGGGGTCCAGGACCAAGGGCGGCATCGGCGAGTCCACGCTCCGCCCCGACGGCACGCTCAAGGTCACCGGCGAGTTCGCGTACTCCTCGGACATGTGGCACGAGGACATGCTCTGGGGCCAGATCCTGCGCTCCACCGTCGCGCACGCCGAGATCGTCTCCATCGACACCTCCGAGGCCCTGGCGCAGGCCGGCGTCTACGCGGTCCTCACCTACGACGACCTGCCCACCGAGGTGAAGAACTACGGCCTGGAGATCCAGGACACCCCGGTCCTCGCCAACGGCGTCGTACGCCACCACGGCGAGCCCGTGGCCCTGGTCGCCGCCGACCACCCGGAGACCGCGCGCCGCGCCGCCGCCAAGATCAAGGTCGAGTACAGGGAGCTGCCCGTCGTCACGGACGAGGCCTCCGCGACCGCCCCCGACGCGCCGCTGCTGCACCCGGGCCGGAACGACCACCACGCCGGTCACGTCCCGCACCCCAACATCGTGCACCGCCAGCCGATCGTCCGCGGCAACGTCGACGAGGCCGCGAAGAGGGCGGACGTGATCGTCTCCGGCGAGTACGTCTTCGGCATGCAGGACCAGGCGTTCCTCGGCCCCGAGTCGGGCCTGGCCGTGCCCGCCGAGGACGGCGGGGTCGACCTGTACGTGGCCACGCAGTGGCTGCACTCCGACCTGCGCCAGATCGCCCCCGTCCTCGGCCTGCCCGAGGAGAAGGTCCGCATGACGCTGTCCGGCGTCGGCGGCGCCTTCGGCGGTCGCGAGGACCTGTCGATGCAGATCCACGCCTGCCTGCTGGCGCTGCGCACCGGCAAGCCGGTGAAGATCGTCTACAACCGGTTCGAGTCCTTCTTCGGGCACGTCCACCGCCACCCGGCGAAGCTCTGGTACGAGCACGGTGCCACCAAGGACGGCAAGATCACGCACATGCGGTGCCGGATCGTGCTGGACGGCGGCGCCTACGCCTCGGCCTCCCCGGCCGTGGTCGGCAACGCCGCCTCGCTCTCCGTCGGCCCGTACGTCATCGACGACGTCGACATCGAGGCGATCGCTCTCTACAGCAACAACCCCCCTTGCGGCGCCATGCGCGGCTTCGGCGCGGTCCAGGCGTGCTTCGCCTACGAGGCCCAGATGGACAAGCTCGCGGCGAAGCTGGACATGGACCCGGTGGAGCTGCGCCGGCTCAACGCCATGGAACAGGGCACGATCATGCCCACCGGGCAGCCGGTCGACTCCCCGGCCCCCGTCGCCGAGCTGCTGCGTCGCGTCAAGTCCCGCCCGCTGCCGCCCGAGCGCCAGTGGGAGACCACCGAGGGCGCCGACGTCCGCGCGCTGCCCGGCGGCCTGTCCAACACCACGCACGGCGAGGGCGTCGTCCGGGGCGTCGGCTACGCGGTCGGCATCAAGAACGTCGGCTTCTCCGAGGGCTTCGACGACTACTCCACCGCAAAGGTGCGCATGGAGGTCGTGGGCGGCGAGGCGGTCGCGACCGTCCACACCGCGATGGCCGAGGTCGGCCAGGGCGGTGTCACCGTCCACGCCCAGATCGCCCGCACGGAACTGGGCGTCACCCAGGTGACCATCAACCCCGCCGACACGCAGGTCGGCTCGGCCGGCTCCACGTCCGCCTCCCGCCAGACGTACGTCACCGGCGGCGCGGTGAAGAACTCCTGCGAGCTGGTCCGCGAGAAGGTCCTGGAGATCGGGCGCCGCAAGTTCGGCACCTACCACCCGGCCTGGGCCACCGCCGAGCTGCTGCTCGAAGGCGGCAAGGTCGTCACCGACGGCGGCGAGGTCCTCGCCGACCTGGTGGACGTCCTGGAGGGCGAGGCCGTCGAGGTCGAGGCCGAGTGGCGCCACCGCCCCACGGAGCCGTTCGACCTGCGCACCGGCCAGGGCAACGGCCATGTGCAGTACTCGTTCGCCGCCCACCGGGCGGTCGTCGAGGTGGACACCGAGCTCGGCCTGGTCAAGGTCATCGAGCTCGCCTGCGCCCAGGACGTCGGCAAGGCCCTCAACCCGCTGTCCGTCGTCGGCCAGATCCAGGGTGGCACCACCCAGGGCCTGGGCGTCGCGGTCATGGAGGAGATCATCGTCGACCCGAAGACCGCGAAGGTCAGGAACCCCTCCTTCACGGACTACCTGATCCCCACCATCCTCGACACGCCGACCATCCCGGTCGACGTGCTCGAACTCGCCGACGACCACGCCCCGTACGGGCTGCGCGGCATCGGCGAGGCCCCGACCCTGTCGTCCACCCCGGCCGTCCTCGCGGCGATCCGGAACGCGACGGGTCTCGAACTGAACAGGACGCCGGTGCGCCCCGAGCACCTCACCGGCACCTGACAGATCCCCACCACCTCTCCGGGCGGTGCGTGCCATGCCTCCCAAGGAACGCCACTTCCGGCACCGCCCGTGCCGCCCGGAGAAAACCCGAGTGCCGCACCGCTCGCGGCCACAGCACCACCCCGCAGTACGAGCAGTACCCGCAGAGCAGGTTCGTCTCGGGCCGTCCCCCGGGTCGTGCAGCCGAAGCACCTTCCCAAATCCCGCCACCGAAATCCTTCCGGCGGGTGCCCCTGTGAACCTTGGGAGTAGGCACCATGACCCAGCAGTCCACTGAGCCGAGGACCACGGCGGAGGACGCCGGCGCAGGTACGCGCCAGCCCGCCGGCCGGTCCTGGCTCGACCGGTACTTCCACATAACCCAAAGAGGCTCCACCATCGGGCAGGAGGTGCGTGGCGGCATCACCACCTTCATGGCGATGGCGTACATCGTCCTGCTGAACCCGGTGATCCTGTCGGTGCCCGACGCGACCGGCGCGAAGCTCGACGGTGACCAGGTGACCACCGCGACCGCCTTCGCCGCGGCCGCCACCACCATCGTGATGGGCCTCATCGGCAACGTGCCGCTGGCCCTCGCCGCCGGACTCAGCGTCTCGGCCGTGATGGCCTTCCAGGTCGCGCCCGAGATGACCTGGGCGAACGCGATGGGCATGTGCGTCATCTACGGCGCCGTGATCGTCCTGCTCGTCGTCACCGGCCTGCGTGAACTGATCATGAACGCGATCCCCCTGGCGCTGAAGCACGCCATCACCATGGGCATCGGTCTGTTCGTCTGTCTCATCGGCCTCGTCCAGGCCGGATTCGTCACCTCCATGCCCGGTGAGGGCGGCATCGCCGGCGCCAAGCCGATCCAGCTCGGCACGCACGACATGCTCACCGGCTGGCCGGTGCTCTGCTTCTCCGTCACCGTCCTGCTGATCTTCCTGCTCCAGGTGCGCAAGGTCCCCGGTGCGATCCTCATCGGCATCGTCGGCGGCACGCTCTTCGCCGCGGTCGTCCACCAGTTCGCCGGCCTCGACAAGGCCGCCTGGGGCGGTCTGAACGCGCCCGAGATCACCGGCTCGATCGTCTCGACCCCCGACTTCGGCCTCTTCGGCGCCGTCTCCTTCGACGGCATGGCCGACGTCGGCGGCATCACCGTCGGCGTCATCGTCTTCACCCTGGTGCTGGCCGGATTCTTCGACGCCATGGGCACCATCATCGGCATCGGCCAGCAGGCCGACCTCGCCGACGACAAGGGCAAGATGCCCGGCCTCAACAAGGCCCTCGCCATCGACGGCGCGGGCGGCGCGATCGGCGGCCTCGCGGGAGCCTCCGGCCAGACCGTCTTCGTCGAGTCCACCGCCGGCGTCGGCGACGGCGCGCGCACCGGCCTGGCCAGCGTCGTCACCGGTCTCGCGTTCACCCTCTGCCTCTTCTTCACCCCGCTGGCGCAGCTCATCCCGACCCAGGTCGCCGCGGCCGCGCTGGTCGTCATCGGCTCGATGATGATGACCAACGCCAAGCACATCGACTGGAACGACTCGGCCACCGCCATCCCGGTCTTCCTGACCACGGTGCTGATGCCGTTCACCTACTCCATCACCGCGGGCATCGCCGCCGGTGTCATCGCCCACGTCCTGATCAAGGCGGTCCAGGGCCGGGCGCGCGACGTCGGCTGGCTGATGTGGGTCCTGTGCGCCGTGTTCCTCGCCTACTTCGCCCTGAATCCGATCGAGGGCTGGCTGGGAATCAAGTAGCACCTCCGCCGCCCTCCGCACACCTTCATCCAGAGGAGACCGACATGCTGGACATCGCCGAAGAGCTGAACCGGTGGGTCGAGCAGGGCCGTTCGTTCGCCGTCGCCACCGTCGTCGCCGTCGGGGGCAGCGCGCCCCGCCAGCCGGGCGCCGCGCTCGCCGTCGACAGCGAGGGCACGGCGATCGGCTCGGTCTCCGGTGGCTGTGTGGAGGGCGCGGTCTACGACCTGTGCACCCAGGCGCTCCAGGACGGCGAAAGCGTCCTGGAACGCTTCGGATACAGCGACGAGGACGCGTTCGCCGTGGGCCTGACGTGCGGCGGCGTCATCGACGTCCTCGTCACCCCCGTACCCGTGGACGCTCCCGGCAGGGAGGTGTTCGCGGCCGCGCTGGCCACCGCCGCCCGAGGGGAGGCAGCGGCGGTCGCGCGCATCACCGACGGCCCCGCGGAACTGGCCGGCCGCGCCCTGCTGGTACGCCCCGACGGCGGCTGCGAGGGATCGCTCGGCGGGCACCCCGAGCTGGACCGCACGGCGGCCGCCGAGGCCGCGGCCATGCTGGACGCCGGCCGCACCGGGACCGTCGTCATCGGCGAGGACGGTTCGCGCTGCGGCCGCCCGCTGACCCTGCTCGTGGAGTCGAGCGTGCCCCCGCCCCGCATGATCGTCTTCGGTGCCATCGACTTCGCCTCCGCGCTCGTGCGGGTGGGCAAGTTCCTCGGCTACCACGTCACCGTGTGCGACGCCCGGCCCGTCTTCGCCACGCGGACCCGCTTCCCGGACGCGGACGAGATCGTCGTCGACTGGCCGCACCGCTACCTGGAGTCCACCGAGGTGGACGGCCGCACCGTCCTGTGCGTCCTGACCCACGACGCCAAGTTCGACGTCCCGCTCCTGGAACGGGCGTTGCGGATGCCGGTCGCGTACGTCGGCGCGATGGGCTCGCGCCGCACCCACGAGGACCGCAACAGGCGGCTGCGTGAGGTCGGCGTCACCGAGCTGGAACTCGCCCGGCTGCGATCCCCGATCGGCCTCGACCTCGGCGCGCGCACACCGGAGGAGACGGCGCTGTCCATCGGCGCGGAGATCGTGGCCAACCGCCGGGGCGGCAGCGGCGTTTCGCTGACGGGCGCCCACACGCCGATCCACCACGACGGACCCGACGCCGTGGCGGGCCGGATCGGGTCGGTGGCGTAGCCCCGTCCGGCGGAGCGCGCGGCACGTGGTCCGTGCCGTCCCGCTCCTGTCAGCTGTGACGTTTCTGTGGGTCCTGGCGCTGAGTTGTGTGCGGGGGGACACACGCGGGTCATGGTCATGGGCATGACGTGACCGCAATGACGAAGAGGAACGAGTGGGCAAGGAGCGGGGCGACCGACGTGCGCAGGCGGCGCACGACACGGAGCTCGGTGACGCGGTCGCGAGAGCGCAGCAGGGTGACGAGGCCGCTTTCTCCCGGGCCTACCGGATCGTCCAGCCCCCACTCCTCGGGTTCCTGCGCGGACTCGTCGGCGACGACGCGGAGGACGTGGCCTCCGACGCCTGGCTCGAAATCGCCCGTGACATCGGGCGCTTCCGCGGCGACGGGGCCGGCTTCCGCGCCTGGACCGCGAGCATCGCGCGCAACCGGGCCATCGACCACCTGCGCCGCGTCAGGAGTCGTCCGCGCGGCACGTTCCTCGAGAACGACCTCGCCGAGCTGCCGGCTCGTCAGGACACGGCCGAGGAGGCGTTCGAGACCGTCTCGACCCAGGCGGCACTGGCGCTCATCGCCCGGCTTCCGCGCCAGCAGGCCGAGGCCGTACTGCTCCAGACGGTCATCGGACTGGACGGGCCGGCCGCCGCCCGTGTGCTCGGCAAGCGGCCCGGCGCGGTCCGGTCGGCCACCCACCGCGGCCTGAAGCGACTGGAGAAGCACCTCGCCTCACTCCGGCCGAAGGGTCGTGTGACAGATTCGGACCCCTGTGCGCTGGGAGGGGCGAGATGACCGAAAACCGATCTGGAGGCGCGGCGGGCTCCGGGCCCGAGCCGCAGCCCACGCCCCCGGCGCTCGACGAGGTGCTGGCCGCCGCCGCGCGCCCGGCGCCCGTCGAGCCGGAGCGCGCCGAACGCGCGCTGGCGGCCTTCCGCGCCGCGCGCGCCGAAGGCGCACTCTCCTTGCCCACCCGTCCCGAGGACGACTGGGGCCCCGCGGCCCCGCCGCGCATCCGCGCACGAGGGCTCAAGGCGGGCATCACCGCGCTCGTGGCCGGTGTGCTGTTCGGCGGAGTCGCGATGGCGGCCGGCGCGATCCCGGCGCCCTTCGGCGACCCGCCGCCGCAGCGGCCCGGCCCCGTGCCCGGCGCCTCGACCGACGGGGAGCCGGCCCCGGACACCCCTGACGAGGGGTCCGCGCCGCCCACGCCGGACGCATCCGCCGCCCGGGGCGAGCGCCCGCCGACGGCGAAGGACGACGAGGCGCACTGCCGCGCGTACGCCAAGGCGCGGCGGCTCGACGACGAGGCCGGGGTGGGCGCGATGCGTGAGCGGCTGGAGGAGGCGGCGGGCGGCCCGCAGGCCGTCGCGGCGTACTGCGCCGATGTGTTGGCCGAGCCGGACGCAGGATCCGGCTCCGGCGGCAGTGGCCCGAAGCGATCCGCCCCGCCGGCCGCCGACGCACCGGATACATCCCCGGGCAGGGACAGGAACGATTCGCCGCGGCACGGTCAGTTCCCGAAGGACTGAGCACCGCGGCTGCCGGGCCCCGCTGCTGGTTGGGCACCGGGTCCGGCTGCCGGGCGGCCTCACGCGCGTGTGCGGCCCAGGTTGTGCCCGGCTGCCGGACGGCGCTCGGCCCCGTGACTGCGGGCGGCGGCAGATCCGCGCTGCAGGGTGGCCCGCACCTCGGGCGTGCGGACGAGCCGTGCCCGACTGCCGGGCGCAGCCCACCCCGTGAGGGTGGATGTCGGTCCACGACACGGCGGGCGGTGTAGCCGCGGGACGCCGTCGGCGGACGTGAGCGGGCCGGTGCGGCAAGGCGTCCGCTTCACGGTACGCGTCCGGTGGCGCGGGGCGGCCCGCCGCCCGTGAAGGCGAGCCCCGCGGAACCGCGCGGGCCTGCCGGACGCCCTCTCGGGGGTCCGGCGGGCCCGGTGGCGGGGGGCGGCGGGGCCGGCGGCGGCCGCCGGGGGACGGGGGCGGGGCCAGAGAGCGGGGCGG
>NZ_JBFAOY010000034.1:0-17819 GCF_040675505.1 Streptomyces sp. NPDC049597 | reverse complement strand
GGCGGGGCCCGGGGGCGGCCCCCGCCCGCGCGGCCGGCTCCCGCGGGACTACGGCGTCAGCACCAGACCGATGCGCACACCCGTCGGCGCGCCCAGCGCCGTCGTGCCGTAATAGACGCCCGAGGCCGCCGTGATGCCGCTCGTGCTGCTGTTGTCCAGCTGCAGCACCGTGCCGTTGTTCGCGTCCTCGCCGTCCGCGCCGATCGCCACGTCCGCGCGCACGTAACCGGACAGGTCGGCCAGCGTGACGGACGAGCCGAGGCGGTCGTTCGACTCCGTCGTGCCCGGCATGCCCGTGGTGTCCTGGTGGTACGCCACCGATCCCGTCGCCGTCGGTCCGGTCGAGGAACCGCGCAGCAGGATCGCCATGCCGGCGTTCGTCTGCGCGACGCCGCTGCGGGTGATGTCCTCGCCGGGCAGGCCGGTGAGGATGTCGTCGTAGCCGTCGAGGTTCGCGTCGCCGACGGACACGGACGCACCCATGTCGTCACCGGTCTCGCCCGTCTCCGGCACCCCGCTCGTGTCCTGGCCGAGCGACTTGCGGCCGGTCGACGTCAGCCCCGTCGACGAACCGAACACGACGGTCACGGCACCGCCCCTGAGCGTGTGGCCCGACTCCGTGGTGCTCGGCTGCCCGACCGCGAGGTCCGCGTAGCCGTCGCCGTTGATGTCACCCGAGGCGAGCGAACGGCCGCCACGCGCGTCCAGGATGCCGACACGCTGCAGGCCGGTGGCCGAGCCCTTCAGCCACAGCAGACGGCCCACGCCGCCCGGGTCGCGGTACGAGACCGCCACGTCGCCGTAGCCGTCCTTGTTGAAGTCACCGGCCGCCGTGCTCGCGTACGCGACCGCTCCCGTGTACGCGGCGGTGCTCAGGTAACCGGAGCGGGCGACACCGGTCGCGCTGTCGAACACCCACCAGCGGCCCGGCTTGCCCGGTGCCACGGAGAACACGTCGGACTTGCCGTCCGCGTTGAAGTCCCCGGTGGCCACGGCGGTGCCCAGCTTCTCGCCCGCCACGCGGGTCGTCTCGTTGGTCCAGTACGACTTGCCCGAGCTCAGCCCGGGACCGTACAGCACCGTCACCTGGCCGGTGTCCGCCTGCGTGGACGTGCCGTCCTCGCCGGGCGCGCCGACGAGCAGGTCGCCGTAGCCGTCGCCGTTGACGTCGCCCCACGCGCTGTCCGAGCCGAAGCCGTCACCGGCCTCCGAACTGCCCGGCACACCCGTGCTGTTCTGGTTGATCGTCCGGCGGGCAGCCGAGTTCGGTCCCGCGTCGTTGCCCGGGAGCACCACGACGCTGCCGTCGCTGCTGGAGACCCTGGGCAGGCCGACGACCAGGTCCGGCACGCCGTCCCGGTTGAAGTCGTTCGTCGGGATCGCGGAGTTGCGGCCGGCGCCGGCCGCGAAGTCGCGGATCGCGGTCAGCCTCGGGTACAGGTTCTTGCCGGGGCAGGCCGTCGCGAACGCGTCCCGGTGACCCGAGATCACGCTCATGGTGGCCGACTGGCCCTCCGTGTACTTGCCGGTGTTGCCCTGGGCGACCAGCGTCACCGTGCCCTTGGGGTTGCCGCCGTACTGCCCGAGCTTCCAGGCCGCGACGCGCGCGGCCGACTGCAGCGCCGCGTTCGTCGGACGGCCCGCCACCTTGCCGGTCGCCGTGTCGCCCTCGAAGTCGCCGAGCAGGGCGATGCCGGTGGAGTAGCTGTTGAAGCCGTACGTGTGGGCGCCCTTGACCGGCAGGTCGGCGCCGCCGCCGCGGCCCTCGAAGACGCGGCCGCACTTGTCGACCAGGAAGTTGTAGCCCAGGTCGTTCCAGCCCTCGGTCTTGACGTGGTACGTCATGATGCCGCGGACCAGGGCGGCGGACTCGGCGCAGCTGTAGTTGTTGGAGCCGACCGTGTGATGGACGAAGACGGCCTGCACCTTGTCGATGTACTCGGCCGGGTCGTCGACGATCGACTCGTCGGCACCCCACTGGGCGCGCGAGATGATCGGCGGACGCTTCACCGTCGACGGCGGCGCGGTCGGCTTGGTGGCGGTGGGGCTGGGGCTCGTGCTCGGGCTGGGGCTCGTGGAGTCGCTCGGGGACGGCGAGACCGGGACCGAGTCCGTGGACGTCGGCGTCGGCGTCGCGGAGTCCGTGGGGGCGGCGGAGTCCGACGGCGAGGACGCGTCGGTGGGCGTGGCGGTGTCCGAGGGCAGCGCCGTCTCCGAGGCGAACGCGGCCGGTTCCATGCCCGTGCCGGCCGGGTTCTGGGCCTCGGCACTGCTGACACCCGGGTCGACCATGTGCAGCTTGAGCCCCTTGGGCAGCGCCTTGCTCGCCTTCACCCGCACCTGGACGGCGGTGGAGGGGCCGACCCACAGCGGCTCGGAGGCGCCGCGGGGCGTGCCCTCCGGGCTGTCGGGGCCGTGCGAGTCGAGCTCCAGTGCCTGCCAGGGCGACCACGTGCCCGACTTCTTCTCCCGCGTACGCACCTGCGCGGTGCCCTCGACCTCGGCCGAGGAGCTGTCCCAGCCGATGCCGACGAGCGAGAACTGCTCGGTGTCGGTCGCCGGCAGCTCCCGGTCGGTGGCCGTGCCGCCGCCGAGCTGCATCGTGCGCAGGGCGGCGGCCCGCTCCTGCTGCTTCTGACCGCCGGGGGTGTCGGACGGGTTGGCCGTGGCGATCGTGACGATGCCGGCCCCGCCGAGAACGACGGCGCCGAGCGTCAACCACGCCCGGCGCTTCATGCTCAGCGGTCGGTACGCATGCGACGTACGCGGGCTCAAGTGCCCCACCTCTCCAAATGTCCATGGGTGGCCCGCCTCGTGAAATGTGCGGCCCGCGCAACTCAGCGGCCCGCGCAGCGCAGACGTCACGGGTTCCCGCCAACGTGTGGCGCACCTCACAGTTTTGAGGCCGTCGGTGCCTCGAGGACGACTGAGAGGCACCGATGGTTGTACGCGCGGGCTGCACCGTTCCTGTGACAACGGCCACCGACACCGGCCGTGATGCTTTCCCCACTGCTTTCGCTGGGACGGATGAGCTGGGTCATGGGCTGTCGGTGGGGAGGAAACGGATGCCGATCGAAGGGCGTGCAGCGCAGCTGCCGGACGCCGACGGCATGCAGGGATATGCCGCGGGCTTCGTCGCAGAGATGAACGAGCGGAGCAGACTGCCGCTCGACTACAGCGTGGTGAGCCTGAGACTCGTGGACTTCGTCGTCGACGGACTCAGACGCGGAAGACCGGAGCGCTCGGGTGTCGACCGCATCCTGCAGGGGCTCGGCGCGTACGTGGGCGAGGTGATCGTCCGCCGGGCGGGCGCGCGCTGGGTGGACCTGGACGCGGACCAGAGCGAGCTGTTCGGGCAGACCGTCGGCCTGCGCATGCCCGACGGCCGGGTCTGGAATCCGCTCGGCAAGGTGGTCAAGCGCTTCGACCACGGTGCCTCGGAGTCGGTCGAGCGCTTCTATCTGATGCTGCACGGCCGCCGCCCGCCGAACCGCCGGGGCCCGCTCCCGGAGCGCGCCGCGTGCTGAAGCCTCGGTGCGGGGGCCGACGCCCCCGCATCGAGGGCTCCCGACCACGGCGGCTGCGCGCCTCGCGGGCAGCCGCCGTGGTGGGGTCGTACCGCTCCCACCCGGCCCGACCGCGGCCGGAGCCGCGCGCCGGCCTGTCACGGCTGAGGGCCGGGTCATGACGTGGGCAGAGAGCTTGCCGCCGGCAAGGCGTACAGCCGCCGCGCCCACCACAAGAAGGGCACCCGACCCCGTCGCACCGGGGAGGGGCAGACTTGACTGCCTGGGCCATGTGCAGCGGGCACGAGGCCGAAGATTTCACGGGGTACATCGGTGGATCTCAGCTCAGTGATCATCGCTGTGGCAGGCGTCGCAGGAACCCTGGGAGGGGCGCTGCTTACCCAGCGCGGCTCCGAACGAGCGAAGCGCCTGGAGATAGAGCTCGTTCGAGACCATGAGGAGGTCCGCGAGAACCGTTCACTGCGACGCAACTGCTACGTGGAACTCAACCGAGATGCCCGGCAGTTCACCACCGCGCTCAACCGCCACCTGCACGTCATGAGGGAACGCGGCGTGGAGGAGGCCGACAGCGCCGCACTGGAAGAGGCGAAGAACGCGCACCGCGATCGATACTCCGAAGCGCAGATGATCGCCCCCGAAGACGTACTCATGCGAGCCAGCGGTGTCAACCGAGCCCTGAACACGGTCTACGGTCAAGTCAAGCGCCTCGAACGCGGTGCCCCCGAACCAGGCGAAACGATGGAGACGGCGGCCCAGGCGCAGTACGAGGTCTGGGAGATGCTCCGAGCCATGAGAACCGCTATGCGCCACGACCTGGGTGCGTCGCACGAAGATTGAGAGCCGGCACTCGGCTCCGCGCAGCCCCGGAATGGTGCCACCACCAACGCGGACTCACCCACTGAACGGGGGAAGGACCATCACACGCTTCACACGTGCTCGCGTCGTGCCGGTCGCTGTGTCTCTCGGCGCGGGTTTGCTACTGGGTCTCGTGGGCCCTGTTGCCGGGACATGGGACAATCCCGTTTGCGTCGCCGTGGGTACGGTGTTTTCCAGTGGCTGGCCGTGGGCCTGCTATGCATTGCTGGTGGGCTATTTCCGCCGATCCAAAATCGAGTCGGCACTGCTGGCGTCTTCGGGCTTGGTCATCGGTGTAGTCGCGTACTACCTTTTCAAGGACATGAATCCCACCATTCCGGACGGAATGGAACCCGCCACCTCCATTCCGGCTGGAATGGAGGTGGAATCCGGCACCTCCAGCGGGGGGCACATTCTCGTGTGGGGAATCGCGGCTTTCGTGTTCGGTGCGCCTGTGGGGTTCATAGGGAACGTAGCGCGAACGCCCGGAGTCGGTGGCCTTCTGTTCCGTCTGCTTGTTCCATTGATCGCCTTCTTCGAGGCGACTCAGCGATTGAGCGTAGAGGCGGACTCGCAGGGGCCGGTTTTCGCCATAACCTGGAACGTGACTCGCGTCGCGGCATGCGTCGTTGCCGTGGCTCTCATGGGACACACGGTGTGGAGCCGGCGCGTTCGGCGAAGTCGAGCCGACGGGTCAACGGAAGCTGCCGCGCCTGCACGGCGTCTCTGACCCCGTTCTGCGGACGGGGCCCCGACACCGCTCCACCGCGCTGTCTCAGCTGATGGTGACGACACGCGCCCAGGGCGGCGGAGTGTCCGGGACGTATTCGGGGTTCCTCTCGTTCGCGGCGCGGACCGGGCGGGGGAAGAGACCGACGACGGTGCGGCAGGGCGGCTGCACGGAGGGCCACGGCGTCTGGCCGTCCGTCAGGGCGACGATCACGTCCGGCCGGGGCCGGGAGCGAAGTGCCCGGGCGAAACCGGAGCGCAGATCCGTTCCCCCGCCGCCCACCAGCTCGATGTTCTCGGCGCGGCAGAGCGGGACGGCCACCCCGGCCGCCGCGTCGCAGGAGATCACCGAGACCAGGTCGCGCCGCCCGCCCACCGCCCGTGAGACGGCCGCCACCTCCAGGAGCGCGCTGCCCAGTTCGGCGTCGCTCACCGACCCGGAGGTGTCGATCACGACACACACCCGGGGCGGCATACGGCGCAGGCTCGGCAGCAGCACGCCGGGGACTCCGGCCGAGCGCCGGGACGGGCGCCGGTAGTTGTGGTCCTCTCCCACCCCGGGCGCACTCGCCGCGGAGCGGACCGCCGCCCCCAGCAACTGCCGCCACGGCTGCGGTGGATGGAACGCCTCGTCCGCCCACCGGCGCCACCCCTCCGGAGCTTCGCCCGGCCGGCCCTTGATCCCCTCGGCGACCCGGAAGCGGACCGCGTCCCGCTGCTGCCGGGTCAGCCCGTGTGCCCCGTCGGGGCCCAGCTCCCACGGCCGCTGCTGTCCGTCGGCCCCGCTGCCGCAGTCCAGCCAGGCCAGGTCCGGGGTGAGTCCGGACAGCGACGCCGTCCGCAGGTACTCCTCCATCAGCAGCCCGGCGGGCAGCCGCAGCCGCGACGGCAGCATCGCCCCGGCGGGCAGGGGCAGACCGTCACCGTAGATGTCGTCGTTGATCTCGAAGTCGGCGGCGATGTTGCGCCGCAGTCTCTCCCGGCGTCCGGCCGTGGAGTCCTCCCTCTCGCTTCGCTCGCCCGGCCCGTGCTCCGCATGCTCCCGCGCGTACCGCTCGCTCCGCGCGTGGTGGTCCCGGAGCAGGTGGGAGACCTCGTGCACCCAGACGCCCGCCAGCTCCTCCACCGGGGTGCGCGCCACGAACCCGGGCGAGACGTAGCAGCGCCAGTGCGCGTCCACGGCCATCGTCGGCACCGACCGGTCCTCCACCACGTGCAGCGCGAAGAGCGCCGCCGCCAGGTAGGGGCGGACCTTCACCGCGTGCAGCCGGGCGGTCAGCAACTTCTCCATGTCCAGCGGGAGTCCGGGCCCGCCGTCCGGCCCGCCCCGGACGGCCGGCGGCCCCGGCACGGTGGCCCCCACCGGGCGTGGTGCCGGGGGCGGCGACATCGGACGTGGGAGCGGGCGCGGTCCCGGGCGCTTCGCGGCCCCCGTCATCGGCGTGCCTTCGTCGCCCGCCCAGTGTCGGTCGCCCGCCCCACCGACTGGTCCGCCCGCCGGGCGAGACCGATCACCCCGGTCAGCCGTTCCACCGCCGCCGGCACCTCCCAGTCGTCGCGCCGCAGCGCGGCCAGCGTCGTCGCCGGGGCGGCCAGCAGGTCCGGCGGGCCGGTCTCCAGCGCCCGGACCAGCACCGCCCAGCCCGCCTCCCACCGCTCACGCTCCGGCCGCGCCCCGACGGCGGCCACCACCGCCTCCAGCGCGGCCTGACGCAGATCGCCCCGCACCGGCAGTTCGGCGGATGCCGGGTCGGCCAGCAGCGTATCCGGGTCCGGCAGGTCCATCCGGTCCAGATGGGCGAGGAGTTCGAGCCCCGGCCCGTCTCCCACCGCACCCCGCACCAGCAGTGCCAGCACCTCCCGCGAGACGGAGGCCGCCGTGCCGAAGGCCAGCAGGGTGAGCGCAGCCTCCCAGCTCCGGGGCGAGGGCCAGGCGCCGCCGCGCCGCGTCTCGGTGCTCGGGAGCCGGTGGATCAGCGTCGGCCGGGCCTCAAGGAATCCGCAGACCGCGCGCCGGGCGAAGGCCACCGCCTCCGAAAGCCGCTCCGGCACCAGCCGGGGCAGCTCCGCACGGGGCCAGACCCCGCCCAGCCCGCGCACCACCACCTCCCGGTCGTGCACCCAGTACAGATGCACGAACCGGTTGGCCAGCGGCGGGCTCAGCTCCCACCCGTCCGCCGCCGACGCGCGGGGATTCGCGGCGGCCACGATCCGTACGCCCGGCGGCAGTTGCAGCGCACCGACCCTCCGCTCCAGGACGACCCGGAGCAGTGCGGCCTGGACGGCCGGGGTGGCGGTGGAGAGTTCGTCGAGGAACAGCAGCCCCCGCCCGGCCCGTACGAGCTCCACGGCCCACTGCGGTGGCGCCATCGGCACCCCTTGCACCGCCGGGTCGTCGCCCACGACGGGCAGCCCCGAGAAGTCGGACGGCTCGTGGACGCTGGCGATCACGGTCGTCAGCGGCAGGTCGAGGGAGGCGGCCAGCTGCGTCAGGGCCGCGGTCTTGCCGATGCCCGGCTCGCCCCAGAGCAGTACGGGCAGATCGGCCGCCACGGCCAGGGTGAGCGCTTCGAGCTGCTCGTCGGGGCGCGGCTCGGTGGTGGTCCTGCGCAGGAGGGTCAGGAGGTCCTCGGCGACGGTGAGTTGAGCGAGCGTGCCGGCTGCGCCGACGCGGGTGGATGCGGGCGCGCCGGCGGCCGGGACCGCGGCGGGCAGAAGGGTGCTGGAGGTCATGGGCATCACCTGGGGTGGAAGAGGGGAACGGGGACGGCCCGTCCCGGACGTCATGAGGGCGTGCGGCGCTGAACGCGCGGCACGTTCAAGGGACTTCGACGAGTGGCAGCCGGTACGACGAGTGGCAGCCGGTCAGGAGGTCAGGCCGGTGCGGGGACGGGCGCGGCTCATCAGTTTGTGACGCATCGCGAGAGGCGTACGGCGGTCGAGCCGGGGACGGTGGCCGGCATCGGCGTGTCCGGCGCCCGAGGCGTTTTCGCCCCCTGCCGCACGGGCACCGGGGTGCACGGCGACCAGCCCGGAGCGGAAGAGCCCGTGGTCGACGCGGCGGGCCGCGGCCGACTCCAGCTCCTCTCTGAGCGGCCCCTCACGCAGGACCGCACCGGGACCGAGCAGCCCTTCCACCACGGCCAGCGCCCCGGTGACGTCACCGTGGCCGAGCCGCTCCCGGACGGCGGGCAGTGCCTCCGGGTTGCGGTGCACCGCGTCGATCGCCCGCAGGCAGGGCAGCGGCGGCCCGCCGAGCGCGACCAGCAGTTCCTCCCGGCGCAGTTGGGCCGGGTCGTGATCGACCGCCGTCAGCACACCGTCCCGCAGCGCGATCCGGTGGACCTCGCCCCGGCACTCCACCCGGTGCGGATCACCCGGCTCGGGGGCGTACGCCGATGTCGAGCCGTACGCCGGTGCCGAGCCGTACGCCGGACACGATCCGTACGCCGCCAGAGCCGCGGCGACGAGCGGATGCAGCCGATCGGCCGCGACCAGCCCGGCCCGCAGCAGCTCCAGGTCCGGAAGGACCCGCGCGGCCGCCTCCGGCAGCACCGCGAGTGCCGCGACCTCCTGGGGCGGCAGCGCCTCCCGAAGCGGCCGGAACGTCGGGGCGTGGCTGTCGTCGGGGGCGACGAGTTCGAGCACGGCGCGGCTGCGCGCACCGAGCCGCACGGTGAAGGCCCCGCGAGCGCGCCCCTCGGCCCGCAACAGCAGGTCCGCCTCGGCGGCCCAACGTGCCGTTGCCCACGAGTCGTCGCGGACGGCGGGCAGATCCCGCAGGACCTGCCGGTCGGGCGGCGCCATGGACCGTGCGGTTCCGGCCGCACCGCACCGCCCCGCCAGTTCGCCGCTGCGACCGGCGTCCCACAGATGCCGGTGCAGGTCGAGCCGGAAACGCCGGTCGGGGTGCGGGTGCGGATGGTGCCCGGCGGCACCGTTCCCGGACTCCTCCCACAGGGCCAGGGACATCCGCTGTCCCGCGTCCGCCCAGGCCGGTGGCGTCCGCACCACCAACTGCAGCGGCGTGGCACCGGAGTTGCCGTAACGCGCCAGGGAGATGGTGAGACCGGGCCGGAGCCGTCCGTCAGGGGCGATCCGGGGCATGTGCCAGCGGAGCAGATCCGGCGCCAGCCGGCGCAGATCCGCACGGAGACGGGTGACGAGATCGGTGCCGTGGCGGTCGCGCACGGCGCGCAGATCGAGGTCGACGTCGATCCGGGCGGCGGCGCAGGCCCCCGCCCAGTCACCGACCGCACGCCGTGCGGTCGCGGTCTCGATCATGGACAGTGGCACGGCGTACTCGCGCACGCGCTGCCACATCAACAGGCGGGACGGAATCACGTTCGCGGAGTGATGTGCCATCAGCACTCACCTTGCGCGAACGATTCCCCCAATCCGAACGAGGAGAAGTTCTTCATCACCGGCATCATAAGCACCACGATGTCGATCTGTCAGTCGCCATTGGGCGCACTGCCCTTTCGAAGGCCCCGAGACGCGCCGAGTCACCAGGGGATGACCGCCAGGGCCTCCACCTCGAGCAGCAGTTCGGGCCGGAAGAGTGCGGCCACCTGTACCGCCGTGCTGGCCGGCGGACGCGCGGTGTCGATGTGGGCGTCGCGGGCGGCACGCACCTCCGGCAGGACGGCGATGTCGGTGACGTAGTACGTGAGCTTGGCGACGTCAGCGAAGCTCGCGCCACCTGCCGCCAGGCAACGCCGCAGGTTCTCGAAGACCTGGCGGGCCTGGGCAGCGGCGTCGCCCTCGCCGACCACATTCCCCTTCGCGTCCAGCGCGACCTGCCCGGAGATCACCACCAGCCGGCCTTCGCCCACGACCACATGGCTGTAGCCGTTACCGGGAGCGACTCCGTCGGGCGGGATGTGTTCGAGCATGCCCTCTTCCGGCTCGTCCCGCACATCCGACTCGTCTGACACAGGTGTCCTTCCCGAACTGCCGTCGACGACGCAACGATACGGCGGAGAAGCCCCGTTCGCCGACCCCGGATCCAGACCGGGGAGCGCCGGGTTGTCAGCGGTGGTGCCGGGGCGTGCCCGGCGAGACGGGCAGCGGCATGTCCACCGCACGGGCCAGGGCGCGGATGACGGGGACGGCATGGTCGGGGAGACGCACCGCTGCCCAACCGGCGGCCAGCTGGAGGAAGCCGGTCAGATCGCGCTCGGCTCCCGCGAGCAGGCGGCGCAGCTCGGTGGCGGACACGTCGATCACCGGACCGCCCTCCCGTTCCGCGTCGACGGTCAGCCGGACGACATCCCCGACGCGTTCGGCGAGCGGTGTCGGGTCGTGGCCGAACCAGCCGGACCCGCCGTCACCGTCCCCGTCGACGACGCCGAACCATTCGCGCCAGTCCTCGAGTCCGTTGCAGCACCCCGGTACCAGCGTGGCTCCGGTGGCGGTGTCGGTGATGCGCAGCCCACCCGACGCGAAGAGAGGGTCCATGGTGAGCAGCCCGTGCAGAAAGCCTCCGAGCGGGTCGCCGGGGCGCGGCGGGCGGTCGTCGTGCTCCGGATCGATGTCGTTGCACGCGGCGACACACATCACCGCCGTGCCGACCTGGGCCTCGTCGAGTGCGCCGTTCAGCGGCAGGAAGCCGCCCGCCTCGGACGCGGCCACCGGCCAGAGACCGAAACCGGCGGGTGCGTACGTCTCCAGGACGGGCTGCAAGGCGATCACCCGGAGAGTGTGCGGCAGGTCCCGACGGCGCCGCATCCGGATTTCGGCCGGCTCCGGCGCGACGACGCGCGCCTGCCGCCTCAGCTCCGCACATGGTGCGCCGCAAGCCCGCCCTCAGCCGAGAAGACGGCCGGCCCCTGACGCGCCTCTGCCCGCGTCGCAGCCGGGGCGGCGCCCTCACCGCGTGAGCCCGCGGCGGCGGCGACCGGCCGGACCCGGGCCGGAGTTGAACGCCGGGGCGGAGGCGGCCGTACCTGTGGGCGGCCGTGCGATCCGTGCGGCCGACCCAGGCAGGGGAGGCACGTCTTGGCCGGCAGCAACGTCACCGCGCTGTTCCGCGCGTCCACCGCGCACAGCCCGTCCTACTTCTCCCTGAACAGGGCCGGCGGCGGCGCCGAGGAGATCGTCGACTTCTGCATCCCCTGCAACCCGTACTTCCCCACACCCGCCATGTTCGACGAACTCGGCAGGCGGCTGCGCGAGATCCTCACCTACTACCCGAGCAGCGCCGACACCATCACCGGCGAGCTCTGCCGACTGCTGAGCCTCAACCCGCAGACGGTCGCCATGGGCAATGGCTCAACCGAACTGATCACGTGGATCGACCACCTGCTGGTGCGCGAGTCCCTGGCCGTGCCCGTACCGACCTTCGGGCGCTGGACCGACCAGCCGATGGAGACCGGCAAGCGCGTCGACATGCTGCTCCTGCCGGAGGCACGCGGGTTCGCCCTCGACCCCGCCTCCTTCGTGCAGTTCGTCCGCAGCAGAGGCTCGCGCGTCGCCGTCCTCTGCAACCCGAACAACCCCGACGGTGGCCTGCTGTCCAAACAGCAGGTCCTCTCCCTGCTCGACCAGTTGCAGGACCTCGACCTGGTCGTCGTCGACGAGTCGTTCCTCGAATTCGCCGACAAAGGCCAGGAGACGAGCGTCGCCGCCGACGCCGTGCTGCGGCCCAATGTGATCGTGCTGCGCAGCCTCGGCAAGAACTTCGGCCTGCACGGAGTGCGCTTCGGCTACCTGGTGGCCAACCCGGCCCTCGCCGGGCGCGTCCGGGACGCCCTGCCGAAATGGAACCTCAACTCCTTCGCCGAGACGGTGGTGTTCATGCTGGCCGAGCACCGCGCGGAGTATGCGCAGAGCCTGCGCCAGGTGTGCCGCGACCGGCAGGAGATGATCTGGCGGCTTTCCCAGGTGCCGGGTCTGACCGTCTATCCCTCCCAGGGCAACTTCGTCTACGTCCGCCTGCCGGAGGGGGCGGACGGACAGGTCCTGCGCGACCGGCTGCTCGCGGAGCACGGCGTGCTGATCCGCGAATGCGGCAACAAGATCGGCAGCTCCAGCCGGTTCGTGCGCCTCGTCGTGCGCCCCGACCCCGATGTGGTGCGGCTCGTCTCGGCGATGGAACAGGTGCTGTACGGGCAGCGGACCCCCGTCCAGGCTCCCGTGCCCCGGCCGGAACCGGTGCGTCCGATGCTCGCACAGGCCGGCCCGCTCGCCCTCGCTCAGCAGCCCGTCGCGGCCCAGGGCCTCGCCCCGGCCGACGGAGGCGACCGGCCCGTCGTCGGGGCGCGCGCCATGGCGGCGGGCTATACCTCCGGCACCGCCGCCGTCGACCGCCTGATCGCCCCGACCTGACCGTCCATGGGCAGCGGGAGGGGCCCGTCGTCCGGACCGGACGACGGGCCCCTGGCACAGCGAGTTCTACGCGTAGGTGAAGGGCTGGTACTCGGCCAGCAGCCTGAAGTCCCGGTACAGCGCGTCGAAGTCACGGTTCCACACCAGGAACGTGCCGCCCACCGTCACCAGGTCAGAGGTGCCGTCGACCCGGTCGCCGGGGCGAACCGTCCACCGCATCTCGTACGAGCTGTCGATCTTCGGCTCCAGCCGCTCGCCGACCACTCCGGCGCGCAGCGGCATGCACGCGTCGAAGCAGTACACCTGCTCGCCCTCCCACCGGCGGCTGGGAACACCGCTCTCGATGCCGAACGCGACGTTCACCAGCGCCTCGCCGTAGTGGCGCTGCATCGCGGCCAGACCCGACATGCCCTTGAAACGCGCACCGACCTCCAGGAACACCAGCTCGTCGTCCCCGGTGAGGAACAGCTCCAGATGCGAGGCGCCGTCCGGCCTGCCCAGGGCGTCCAGGGCCTCGCCGGCGAAGGCGACCATGCGCGCCACGCGCGGGTCGTCGTCGAGCAGGTTGATGTCGGCGTTGACCCGGCCGCCGGCCACGTCCGCCGAGTTCACCAGGTACTCGGTTACACCGCCGAAGACGGTCCTGCCCGCCGCCGAGATGATGTTGACGCTGTAGATGCGGCCGTCGATGAACTCCTCGTACTCGTACGCCCTTCCCAGCTCGCCGTCTTCGGGAAGCGCCGCGAAGTCGTCGTAGCTCTCCACGGTGACGACGCCGATGGAGCCCGCGGAGTCGGTCGGCTTGAGCACGAACGGCAGCCCGACCCGGCCGGTGATGTGGTCGAAGTGGGCGCGGACGCCCGCCCGGTGGCGCTCCGGATCCCACGAGCCGAACGCCGGCGCGCGCACGCCCGCCGCCGCCACCCGCCGCTTCATCTCCAGCTTGTCGAGGAAGGGGATCACATCGGCGGGACACGGCCCCGCGAGCCCGAGCCGCTCCCGGATCTCCGCCGCGCCCAGCACGTTCTGCTCCAGATACGTGTGGACGGTCAGCCGGTCCCGGCTCGTCCCCCGCAGCAGCGCGGCGACGATCTCCGTCCCCGCGTCCACGTCGATCTGCGGGGTGAGGAGCGGCGACGGGTCGGCCTCCGCCGTCGGTACGACATGGACCTCGTCGAACCAGCCGTGCCACTCGTCGGTGAGATGGGCGGCGTCGGGCACGGAGAAGATCCCGACGAGCCGTACGGACTCCGGGTCCTCGAACAGCCCGGGGTCGAACGCCTCGAGACCTCGGGTGCCGATGAACACGGCGGTGTGCGGTGCGGCGTGGGCGGTGGCCGGGTCGGCGGCGGTCATGCCGTTTCCTCCTTCGTGGGACGCCCCGCGGCCGGGGCGGTCGCCGATGTGAGCGGCCGAGCGGGCAGGGTGCCCGCGGGGCGGGAAGCGCCGGGCTCCGGGGAGCCGGGGGCGGTGCGCTGCCGGCGGCGCAGGGCGGCGTACTCCCAGCCCGCGACCAGCAGCACGATCACGGCCACGTCGATGCCGATGGCCCATTCGGCGCCGATGGTGTCCATGCCGAGCGAGAAGGCGAAGCCGGACAGCGCCATGAGGCTGTAGTAGACCGCCGTCAGCAGCCCGACCACCGAGGACACCCGGCTGTCGGGGGAGTGGGCGATCAGCCGCTTGTACTGGTGGGCCCAGACGACCTCACCGGCGAAGACCAGCAGCACGAACACCGCGAGCGCGGGGCCCAGGCCGCCCCGCGTCAGTGGCAGCACCGCGTACATGACGGCCGCGAAGCCGACCAGGGCCACGGTGAGACGCGCCTGGAGGTGCTCCGGCACCATCCCTCGCCGGCTCAGGTACTGGTAGACGAAGACGCCCGCGAACACCGCGAGCCACTCGGCGGTGAAGAAGACCGCCATGCCGGACGGACCCATGCCGAACCAGAGTTCGGGCACCGCGGTGATCAGCACCTCGTACGTCGCCTGGAGCGCGGTGACCGCGAGGACGATGTAGAAGAAGGCGGAGGAGATCACCGGGCTGCGGGCGATGAGGACGGCGGCCGAACGCAGGTTGGCGACGACGTTCTCCGTCACTCCGGCGCTCTCCCGCCGTGCCGCCTCGATGCGCCCCCGGTTGGGCCGCACCAGCGCGAACAGCACGGCCGACAGCAGGAACGTCGCCACGTCCAGGAGCACGACCGTCCGCAGATCGACGAAGCGGAGGACGAAGCTGCCCACCGCTCCGGCGGCGGCGATGGCCAGGAAGAGGCTGGAGTTGAAGACCGTCGAATAGGTGTCGGTCTGCTCCTCGTCGAAGAACTGCACCAGCGCCTTGACCCGGGCCGCGTTCACCGCGCTGCCCAGCAGGGCGCGGGCGAAGACCACGCCGACGGCGAGCGGGAACATCCGGGGCGACAGCGCGCTCAGGAACAGCAGGGTGACGGCGGCTGCCACCACGTTCAGCAGCACGAGAAGCCTGCGCGCGTCGGCACGGTCGATGTACCGGGTGGCGAGCAGGCCGACGAAGAGATTCGCGATCCAGTCGGCCGCGAAGACGGCCGACGCGAGCGTGGCGCTGCCGGTCTCGCCGTAGACGAACGCCACGTACGAGATCATCAGCAGCTTCGAGCCGAACAGCGAGACGAACGACGCGACGTAGGACAGAAGGAAGTTGCGGTTCAGGTAGACGCGCATGACACGGTCCTCGGTAGGCGTGCGGACGGGGCCCGCCGGTGTCGGCGCACCGCGGGCCCCGCTGCTCACACAGCTGAAGCGGCGGTCACGGGCGGTGGACGCTCTCGGGCCACTTCTTGTCCTCGCCCACCCGCGACACCAGCGGGATGTCCCGGATGTCGTCGTGGTTGAGGACCCACATCAGGAACCGCTCGAGACCCATGCCGAAACCGGAGGTCTGCATGGGCATTTCCTGCTTCATCTCGGCGTACCAGGCGTAGTCGCGCTCGGGCACCTGGTGCATCACCAGCGCCTTGCGGATCTGCTCGGCGTCGGCGTGGCGCTCACCGGAGCCGACGACCTCGCCCATGCCGAAGAACAGGTCCGCGTTGGCGGCGGTGCGCTGCTCCTCGTCGCCGAAGGCCTGGTAGAAGGGCACCGAGAGGTGGTCGAAGTGCGTGACCCACATGAACTCGTTGACCATCTCCATCAGCTTGTGCTCGCCCCGGCGGGTCAGCGTGCGCCAGGTGCCTTCGTCACGGACGCAGCCCTCCTCGCCCTGCAGGAGGGAGACGGCCTCCTCGAAGGTGATCCGGGGGAAGTGGCCCTTGTACTCGGCCATGCGGCTCAGGTGCGAGGTGTCGCCGGCGGCGGCCGCGATGCGGTCGCCGTACGCCTCCAGGGCGGCCCCGGCCAGCGCCTTGACGTAGCCCTCGACGTAGTCGATCAGCTCGTCTATGCCGCCGGGGATCTCCGCCTCGCTGTGGCTGTACTGGTTCAGGTGCGTCGTGTCCGGCTCCTCGCCGCGGAACGACGGCATGATGTTGTAGCAGCCGCCGGGGGCGAGGCGCATGCCGTACTCGAGCATGAACTGGTTGGAGTCCGGCAGGTACGTGTCGACCCCGTTCACCGTGACCGGTACGGGCTCGGAGTCGCTGCCGAGGCCGGTCGGGCACGTGATGGTGCGGACCGTCAGCGGAAGGTAGAGCGCCTTGAGGCCACGCGACGTCGCATACTCGGCCGTGGTCCTGTGGATCAGATCCTGAAGATCGGCCACGAGCTTGTACCACGGCGAATTGAGTGCCTTCAGGAATTCGCCGGGCTCATTTCCCCACGCGTTCGGCGGCCGGACGGCCGCGGGCTTGACGGAGGAAGTAGTCGTGGTGTCCAGAATCGTCATGTTTCCACTCCAGTTCAGCGGTGATCGACGGTGATCGGTGAATGCATCGGTGGCGTTCAGGGCGACCGCGGCGATACGCGGCCGGGCGATCGACAGGTAATCCTCGGAATTCAGCGCGACGGAAAGGTCGAGCCGGGCCGCGTTGAAGAAGATCTCCTCCTGCCGCAGCAGTTCCGGATCCACCACGGCTTCGAGATCGGGATGGAACGAGAACGGCGTGATCGAGCCGCACACCGCTCCCGCCAGCTCCTCGGCGGTGTCCCGCTGCGCGAAGGAGACGTCCTTGCCCTCGTAGAGGCGCCGGATGCCCTCCAGGTCCACGAGCCGGTCGCCGGGGACGACGGCCAGGACGTACCGGCTGCTGCGCTTCGTGATCTTCACGCGGACGACAATGCATTTGGCAGCCTGGTTCAACGGGTGTCCGCGCAGCCGGCTCGCGACGTCCGTACGGCCCTCCGGCGCGTGGTGCAGCAGCCGGAATCGTGCTCCCTCGGTCTCGAGGAGTTCCAGAATTCGCCCGCACACCCCGGTGTCATCGTTCAGGTCGAGGAGTTCGGATGGCGGAGCCATGTGATTTCCCCCATCTGGCGCCTGAGCGACCAATTGTTTGGTCGCCGACTATGCGAAAGACGGTAGGCGGGCGGTCACTTGGCCGAGAACGCGTGCCGGGTGACTTCATCAGGTTTCCGAACGGCCGCCGGTCATGGTCCGGTTGACTTCCGGCCGCCCGGTACGCCGCCGACCAACGGTGGTTCGCCGGAAGTACCGGAAGCACGGAGACGGTCACCGGTCGCACCGGGACGGGGGAGGAATCCGGGGGGAGCCGGCAGCGGGAAGCACGGACGGGGGCCCTCGGCGGCGACGGCCGGCAGCAGACGCAGGGCCGTGACGGGCGGCTTGCGGCGGCGAAGCGAGCGACCGCCTCGCCGAGCCGCCGGTGCGCCGCGCGCACAGGCGGTCATGGGCCCGGGCCCGGCGCGCGGGTGAGGGCGTCAGAGGGCCCTGGTGCGGATGAACAGGTCGTGCCGGCCGAAGGCATGACCCTCGGCGCAGCGCCTCGGCGCCCTGGCGGCGGCAGCTCGTACTCCACGTGGCGGCGGTCCGCCGCCCGGCGCCGCACGTCGGGGGGACGACGGCGTGCTGGAGGTCGAAGAGCCGGAGGTCGCCGGTCGCCCGTCGGCGGGCGTCGGTGTGGGCGGGATCTCCGGTCCCGGGTGGGGCGTCATCGCCGTCAGGCACCCGGTCTCCGGTACGGAGAGGGCGCATGCGCGGACGAGCCGGAAGCCCGGCCCGGGTTCACGCCGATGCTGATCGCGACCGCGACGCCCATCCGGCGTGCCGCATCCAGCGCCCGGAAGTCGTCGTCGGGTGCTCGCACGTGCGGTGCGGATCCAGTCGCGCGGGACCTGCACGGACCCGGGGGGGGGCGGGGGGGGGGGCGGGGGGGGCCCCGGCGGGGGGTGGGGGGTTGGGGGGGGGTGAGCGGCCGGGCGGGGGGGTGGGCGCCCCTCAATGGGGTTA